>JBKGZF010000018.1:0-13841 GCA_046545715.1 Nitriliruptoraceae bacterium
CAAGGTTCGCGACAGCACCCAGTGTCACGACGACACCGATCCCCAGTGCGGTCCTGGGCCTGTGCTCTCAGGGGGTCGGTGCAACACCTCCCGATCGCGTGGATGATCCGCGCAGAGAAGAGAGGTGGCTACCGGACCTCGTCGATCGCCTCTGCTGCACTGGGCATCAGAAGCCACATCAGCGACGCCGCTGGCACGTACTTCATCAACAGCCGCTGACGAACTCAGCGACGACGCAGCTCGACGTCACCGAACACCGCGGTCGCACGCACGGTGATGCTGGCCGTGACGGCGCCCGTCGGGGGTGTCGGCGCGCGCACGTCACCGAACACCGCCGTCTGGATCAGCTCGACCGCCACGTCCTGGGGCACCTCCACCTCGACGTCGCCGAACACCGCGAGGCACTCCACGGGACCGTCGCCCTGCTCACCCGTATCGACCTCGGCGGGATCGAGGCGACCGGTCGCCTTGCCGAACACCGCGACGAAGGACCGGCTCGGCTCGCTTCCGGCCATCTCCCCTGCGTCGAGGTCGCCGAACACCGCGATGGCGGGTCTGCCGGTCAGCCACCGGCGCTCCCCGACCGTGCCGGACAGCAGCAGCGCGCCGACGGCGATCAGCAGCACCGGGACCACGAAGCCGTCGGGCACGGCGGTCAGCAGCAGGAGCACGGCACCGAGCAGGACGAGCACCAACCCCATGGCGCGGCGGCCGACGGCCATGAGCCACAGCCCGGCGATCACCACGGTCAGCGGCCACCAGCTCGCGGCCCAGGCACCGAGGGGCTCCGGGACGAGCTCCAGTGCGATCAGCCCCTGACCGAGGCCGAGGACGAGCAGGACCGCGCCGACCGCAGTCATCCCGGAAGCGAGGGGACGCTGCAACGAGGCGACGTGTGCCATCGGAGCCCACCTTGGACGGCCGTCGGGGCGGCTAGGAGGACGGCTCGCAGAGCGGCTCATCGCGCCGGCTCGCTGGCACCGACCGCCCGGACCTTGACGTCGCCGAAGAGCACCAGCCCGTAGAGCTCCACGGTGGGGGCAGCGAGATCCGCCGGCTGGTCCCGCGTCACCGAGACGTCGCCGACGACGCGGGTGAGGTGGTCGACGATCCGCCAGGTCGCCGGCACCTCGATCTGGACGTCACCGAACGCGGCGGTCACGGTCACCATGTGCCGCTCGCCATGCTCGTCGCCGGCGGGGAGCACCAGCCGTGCATCGCCGAACACCGCGGTGGCGCTCGGCCCCCTGCTGGCGTCACCCGCCGTCCGGGCAGCTGCGCCTACGTCGTGCCGCGCCGCGGGATCGCCGTCCACCAGCTGCGCGGTGCGCACCCGCCAGCCCGCATGGAGCAGGCTGCCGCCGACGATCACCAGCACGACCGGCACGATCAGGCGGGTGAGCTCCACCTCGATCACCGCGAGGTTGTCGAGCACCAGCAGCGTGCCGACGACGATCAGCACCAGCCCCAACACCAGCGAGCCGCCGGCGTTGGCGGTCCGCGACGTCGTGCGTGTCATGGTGCGTTCCCCTGGGCGCGTCGCAGCCAGGGTCGACGCCGCCAGGACGAGTCTCCGCCGTCGGCGGCCACCGGGGAATGGTCCTTGGTCCCTGTCCGGTCCCTCTTCCGTGGTGGGTGGCGTCGATGTAGCGCCAGAGGGCTGTGGGCGGTCGGCTCGCGCTACATCGCCGCCACGCTGGCCGCGATGTCACGCGAGGATGCTGCCGGTGGTCGCCTCACGTAACACAGCGATGGGTCGGCACGGGGCGCAGCGATGGGTCGGCACGACCCACAGCGATCGGTCGGCACGGCGCACGGCGACGGGACGGGCCCGCGCCAGCCGAGCTCAGCCGACGAGCAGCACCAGCGGCGTGGCGACCGCGAGGAACACCACCGTCATCACCGAGCCGAGCCGTAGGTAGTCGGCCACCCGGTAGCCGCCGGGGCCCATCAGCATCACGTTGACCTGGTGGGTCGGCAGCAGGAAGGCGTTGCCGGCGCAGATCGCCACCATCAGCGCGAACATGCGGGGGTCGGCGTCGACACCGATCGCGACGTTCACCGCCAACGGGACCAGCAGCACCGTCGCGCCCACGTTGGAGATGATCAGGGTGAACACGGTGCTGAGCACCCCCACGACCAGCAGGACCCCCCACGGGGGCAGGCCGACCGAGGCGTCGATCACCCCACGGGCGATCCAACGGGCCGTGCCGGAGCCCTCCACGGCCTGTCCCAGCGGTATCAACGCCGCCAGGAGGAACACGGTCTTCCACGACACCGCCCGGTAGGCCTCGTCAGGCGTGAGCACCCGGCTGAGCATCACACCGACCGCGCCGACCATCAGCGCCAGGGGCAGCTGCAGGTCGGTGAGCACCACCAGCCCGAGTGCGAGCGCGACCGAGCCGATCGCCCACCACCGACGGTCGCGCCGCGGCGGCTCGCGCGGGTGATCGGTGAGCACCACCAGCGACGGGTCGTCATCCAGACGTTGGACCGCCTCCCAGGGACCGAACACCACCAGCACGTCACCGGCGTGCAGGCGCAGGTCACGCAGGCCGCTGGTGATCACGGTCTCGCGCTGCTGCACGCCCAGCAGCGTCAGCCCGAAGCGCACGCGCAGGCGCAGGTCTTCGACCCGCGCGCTGTCGGCCTCGCCGCCGGGGCGCACCACGACCTCGACCATGCCGGCCGCGGATTCGTCGCGGATCTCGGCGAACGGATCGGTGTCGAGGTCGAGGCCCAGCCCGTAGCGTGCGACGAAGTCGCGAATCGTGCCCGGCTCGGCGACGAGCCCTAGACGCGCTCCGGCCTCGATGGTCAGCTCGTCCGGCGGCGCGAACCGTGGCTCGCCTGCGATCGGCTCCAGGCCGGCGAGCACCACATCGGGGTGCTCAGCCTCGACCTCGCCGACGGCACGGCCGACCAGCGGGCTGCCCGCGGGCACGTGGGCGTTGACGAGGTCGGAGTCGAGCCCGTAGCGGGTGGCGACGTCCTCGAGCACCGGGGCGCTGGGCTCCCCGGCCCCCGAGGGCAGCAGCCAGCGCCCAGCCACGGCGAACAGCGCCACCCCGGCTGCCACCACGCCCAGGCCGATCGGGGTGGGTGAGAACAGCCCGTACGGCGCGAGGTCGAGGCCGAGGTTGTCCGCCGAGGAGGCCATCAGGTCGTTGAGCAGGATCATCGGGCTCGAGGCGACCAGGGTCAGCGTGCCACCGAGGATGGCCGCGAAGCCCATCGGCATCAGCAGCCGACCCACTGGCGTGGCCGTGCGCTCGGCGACCCGTTCGGTCACCGGCAGGAACAGCGCGGCGGCGCCGATGTTCTGCATCGTGGCGCTGAGCCCACTGGACGCGATCGAGGTCGCGACCACCAATCGTCGCTCGGTGGTGGCGCCGTACCGCAGCAGCAGGCGTGCGATCGACTGCATCAGCCCGACGCGATCGAGGGCGGCGCCGATGATCATCACGGCGATGATCGAGATCACCGCGTCCGAGGCGAACCCTGCGAAGACGTCGTCGGCGGGGACCAGGCCACCGAGCCCCACGACCACCATCACCAGGATCGCGGCCACGTCGAGGCGGACCACCTCGGTGACGAACAGCACGACCGTCGCGAGCAGGACCGCGAGGACCGCGATCATCTCGGGGGTCGGGGCCTCCATGCGGGCTCCTTAAGCAGCCACCGATGCGCGACGCCCCGGCCGCAGGTGGACCGGGGCGTTGCGCGACGGCGCGACTCGAACGAAGGAGCCTAGCGCGCGGTACGGCGCAGCTCGCGCTGCGCCGTACCGCGGGGTCGTCAGGCGGCGAAGGTCAGCTCGAAGCCGAGCTCGGCGATGCGCTGATCGGAGTCGTCGACCAGCACCGGCGTGCGCCCGCTGCGGTGGATCAGCGAAGCCGCGACCGCCGCGCGGTAGCCGGAGGCGCAGTGCACCCACACCTCGCCATCGCGTGGCACCTCGTCCATGCGGCGCTCGACCTCGTGGATCGGGATGTGGATCGAGCCGGCGATACCGCCGTTGGCACGCTCGTCGTTGCGGCGCACGTCCAGCACGGTGACCTCACCGCCATCGGCGCGCACCTTGGCCAGCTCCTCGAGGTCGGCGACCCGGTAGCTGCCACGGTCGAGCCCGGCGCCGAACGACTCGACCCCGTCGAGGGCCTGCGCCGCCGGCCGGTCGATGCCGACGCGCACCATCTGACGCTGCGCCTCGGAGACCTCCTCCTGGGTGTCGCCGACCAGCGTGACCGGGACCCCCCACGGGACGATCCAGGCGAGGTAGGTGATGAAGGTGTTGCCGACCTCGACGTTGATCGTGCCGTTGACGTGGTCGCTGGCGTAGGCGGTACGCGAGCGCAGGTCGACGACCCACTCACCGGCGTGGATGCGCTTGGCGAGCTCGGTGGGGTCGGCCTCCACGGCCGGGGAGAGGTCGACCGGGCCCGGCCCGACCTTGTTGCGCGGTGCCATGTGGGCGTAGTAGCGCGGGTAGGCGTCGAGCCCGTTGAGCAGCGTCTCGACGAACTCGTCGGTGTCGGTGATCGTCAGCGCGAGGTTCACGCGCTTCTGCTCACCGATCGTGGAGGTCTCCACCCCGTACTTCGGGTCGACGTTGCTGGTGGTCTCGTCCGCCGCGGCCGACGAGCAGAAGCTGCCGAAGCCGTGGGTGGGCAGCACGGTGGTCTCGTCGTCGAGCTCCTCGGCGAGCCGCTTGGCGGTGGCGTGCTGGTGACGGGTGAGCTCCTCGGCGACCTTCGGCGAGATCAGGTCGGTGCGCCCGACCGAGCCGTAGAGCATCGAGCCGCCGGTGAACACCGCGCTGCGCTCGCCGTCGGAGAAGACGTAGGAGACGTGGGTCGGGGTGTGGCCCGGGGTGTGCATGACCCGGACGCGCATGCCGGCGATGGTCAACTCGTCACCGTCGCTGACCCCGTGGAAGTCGAAGAAGGTGTCCTCGTCGGCCGCCATCACGTAGGTGGCGCCGGTCCGACGGGCGAGCTCCACGCCGCCGGTGACGTAGTCGTTGTGGTTGTGGGTCTCGAGCACGTGGCTGACCGTGAGGCCGTTGTCGTCGAGGACCTTCTCGACCCGGTCGATGTCACGCTGCGGGTCGATGACGGCGGCGGTCGTGCCGTTGGCGACCACGTAGCTGCGGTCGCCGAGTGACGGCGTCTCGATGGTGTGGATCTGCATGGTTGGTGGGCCTCCCTGTGAGGATCGTCGGGTGCATCATCGGGGGTCGGGGGCGATGTCGCTGTCGATCAGGTGTGTGAGGTGGGCAACGGGTCGATAAGTACGGACATTTCTGGGTGAGCGGTCATCAGGCGGGCTGGGCGGCCGCCGCACGGTCCGGTTCGGGCAACGGGGTCGTGTAGCGCTCCATGCGGCCGGCGAAGCGCTCGTCGAGGTGGGCGCGTGCCAGGACCTGGGCGACCGCGTCACGCACGCCGATGAGCCTGAGGTCCACCTCGGCGGACCGACATGCGCCATCGATGCTGGCCAGCGCCTCGACGCCGGTCAGGTCGGCGTTGGGCACGCCTGAGAGGTCGAGCACCAGCTCCGGCCGAGGCCGCGACCCACTGCCACCGCGGTAGTGGTCCAGCACCTGCTCGACCTCATCGAGCACGCGCACCGCGCTTGCCGGCAGCAGTTCGCCCTCGACGCGCAGCACGGCACCGTGCTGGTCGACCTCGCTGGACAGGTGCGGGACGCCGACGCGCCACAGGGTGATCAGCAGGCTCGCGGCCACCCCGACGCCGATGCCGAGCTCGACGCCCAGCAGCAGCGTGGCCCCGAAGGTGATCAGCAGTGCGAAGCCATCGCTGCGGTCCACCTTCCAGGTGTGGATCGCCCCGCGGATGTCGACGAGCTTGGCGACGGCGACGAGGACGACCGCGGCGAGCACCACCTCCGGCAGGGTCGTGAACAGCGGCGCGAGCACCAGCAGGGCGAGCAGGACACCGAGGGCGGTGACGACGCTGGCCAACGGGGTGCGTGCGCCCGCGGTGTGGTTGACCGCGGTACGTGAGAACCCGCCGGCCACGGGGAAGGCCTGCACCACGCCCGCCGCCAGGTTCGCGGCGCCGGAGGCGACCAGCTCGCGATCAGGGTCGATCCGGTCGCCGGTGCGAGCTGCCACCGCCCGGGCGACGCTGATGCCCTCGAGGTAGGACAGCAGGGAGATGATCAGCGCACCCGGCAGCAGCGCGACGATCGTGTCCAGCGGTGCCAGCGGCAGCGTCGGCGTCGGCAGGCCGGCGGGGACGTCGCCGAGGATGGCGACGCCCGCGGCATCCAGGTTCAGCAGCGGCACCGCGGCCGTGGCCAGCACCACCACCAGCAGCGGAGCCGGCACCCGGTTGCCGAGCCGGCGGCCGACGACCAACGCCAGCACCGCCAGGGTGCCCACGGCCAGGGTCGGCAGGTGGAGCTCACCGAGCGCGCCGGTCAGCTCACCGACCCGCTCGAGCCAACCCTCGGGGCTGTCGATCGAGACCCCGAGCAGCTTGTCCAGCTGGCTGGTGGCGATCACGATCGCCGCCGCCGAGGTGAAGCCGCTGATCACCGGGTGCGACAGCAACGAGGTCAGCCGACCGGCCCGCAGCAGACCGAGCACCACCTGGATGAGCCCGACCATCACCGCGAGCGTCCCGGCCAGTGCGATGTAGGCACCGGGATCCCCCTCGGCGATCGGCGCGAGGGTGGATGCGGTCAGCAGTGCGACGATCGCCACCGGACCGAACGCCAGCTGACCCGAGGTGCCGAGCAGCGCGTAGACCACCAACGGCACGGTCGAGGCGTAGAGCCCCGCGACGGGGGGCATCCCCGCGAGCGCGGCGTAGGCCATCGACTGGGGCACCAGCATGGCCGCGACCGTCAGGCCGGCCATCAGGTCGGCACGGCGCGAGCCGGCATCGGACCGTCGCACCCAGCCGATGATCGGCAGGAGGCGCTCGAGCCGACGCTGTCCGACGGCTCGACCGTCGGCGGCGGCCTCGCCACCCTCACCGTGCTTGATGCTCGAGCGCATGATCGCTCCCTTCAGGCTGCTGTCGCAGCCGGGTCAGGCCGCCGAGACGGTCGCGTCCTCGCGATCCGCCGCGTCACCGTCATCCTGCGTGTCGCTGGCGACGGTGTCGCCCTTCGGGCGGTTGTAGGGCAGCTTGGACAGCAGCATCCCCATCGCGCAGGTGTTGCTGATCGCGGCGAACATCAGTCCGGCGCCGACGAAGCCGGCGACGAACACCGCGGGCGGGAACACCAGGCTGGCCAGGACCGAGAGCAGCACGAGCGAGCCGGCGACCAGCCGGACCTGCCGCTCGAGGTCCCAGCGGATCACGTCCTGGACCACCGGTCCGTCGGTCGCCTGCCAGGCGAGCAGGCCACCTTCGAGGATCGGCATCACCGGCAGCCCGGCCTCGGCGAGCTGTTCCTGGGCCTGGTGCGCGCGGTTGCCGCCACGGCAGACCAGCACGACCTCGCGCTCCTCCTCGGCGAGTGAACGGATCTCCTCGATGTGCTCATCGAGCTGATCGAGCGGACGGTTCTTGGAGCCCGGCAGGTGGATCGACTCGAACTCACCGGGCGTACGGACGTCGATGATCGCCGCCTCGTTGAGGCGGGGCTTGAGCTCACTCGGGTCGACACAGACGGTTGCTTGAGCCACGGGGTCCTCCTTGGAGGTCGTAAGCGGGGTTCTGGGAGGTCTTGGGTGCGGATGGTGTGAGCGTCGATGGGCTCGCTGACGGTCAACGCATAATGTACGGACATATTTCTCCACCGGTGCACGAGCGGGCGCGCGGGCGTTGGACGCACACCTGGTCGGGGTGCGCCTGCGACCGAGACGGGTGACCCGTCGGGTCGCCACCATGGCCGGTCACGGTCTTTGCGGCGGGACTGCGGAACACGCCGCACCCCAGCCGGGTTGCCCCGACATGCCACGCCCGGTGACACCACCGGGCACCCGTCGAGGACCGCCGTCCCCGGCAGGCCAACGACCCCAGGAGGTTCCAGCGATGCCCACCACCTACGACGTCGTCGTGATCGGCGCCGGCCCGGCCGGGGAGAACGCGGCCGACTACGCCCACCAGCGCGGCCTGAGCGTCGCCGTGGTCGAGTCGGAGCTGGTCGGCGGCGAGTGCAGCTACTGGGCGTGCATGCCCTCCAAGGCACTGCTGCGGCCCACCGAGGTGCTGGCCGCCGCCCGCCGTGTGCCCGCTGCTGCGCCGGCGGTGACCGGCGAGGTCGATGTCGACGCGGCGCTGCGCAGCCGCGATGCGTTCACCTCCGGCTGGGACGACCAGGGCCAGGTCGACTGGCTCTCATCGGCCGGCATCGAGCTCGTCCGTGGCCACGGCCGGCTCACCGGCGAGCGCACCGTCGAGGTGGTGGCCGACGACGGCACCACGACGCTCGAGGCCCGGCGCGGGGTGGTGGTGGCCGTCGGTTCCCGCGCGGCGGTGCCACCGATCGACGGGCTGGCACCGGTGCGCACCTGGGACAACCGTGACATCACCGCCGCGAAGCAGATCCCCGCGCGGCTGCTGGTCCTCGGTGGGGGCGTCGTCGGGGTCGAGATGGCCCAGGCGATCAAGCGTCTGGGGGCCGAGCAGGTGACGATCATCGAGGCCGAGGACCGGCTGCTGCCGCCCGAGGAGCCGTTCGTCGGCGAGGAGCTGGCGACCGCGCTGACGGCCGACGGCATCGAGCTGGAGCTCGGCGCCTTCGCTGAGCAGGTCCGTCGCGAGGGCGAGGACGGCCCGGTCACCGTCACCCTGAAGGGGGGCCGTGAGCTCGAGGGCGACGAGCTGCTGGTCGCGGTAGGACGGCGGGCGCCAACCGATGACCTCGGGCTGGACGCGGTCGGGGTGAGCCCGGGACGCGCTGGCTTCATCGAGGTCGACGACCACCTGCGCGCGGGCGGCACCGACTGGCTCTACGTCGTCGGTGACGCCAACGGCCGCGCGCTGATCACCCACCAGGGCAAGTACCAGGCCCGGCTGGTCGGTGACGCGCTGGCCGGCGTCGAGGTCGAGCCGGCCTGGGCCGACGACCACGCCGTGCCGCGGGTGGTGTTCACCGACCCGCAGGTCGCCGCGGTCGGCCCGACCGCCGCGACCGCTCGAGCGGCCGGCCACGACGTGCTCGAGGCGTCGTTCTCCATGGCCCACACCGCCGGCGGCGCACTGCTCGGCAAGGACGCCGTGGGGACCGCACAGTTGGTGATCGACCGCCAGCGGCGGGTGGTGCTCGGCGCCACGTTCGTCGGCGCCGGCGCCGGGGAGCTGCTCCACGCGGCCACGATCGCCGTCGTCGGTGAGGTCCCGCTCGAGCGCCTGTGGCACGCGGTGCCGGCCTTCCCCACGGTCTCGGAGGTGTGGCTCCGGCTGCTCGAGGAGGTCCGCGCGGAGGAGCTCGCCGGCTGAGCGAGCGACCCGCACATCCCGGGGTGGGCGTCGCTCGTATCGGCGCCGCCCACCCCGGGCCCGTTCAGCACACCTTGGTCAGCACACGCTGTCGCTCGGCTTGGGGTTGGTCAGCCCGAAGAGCGAGGAGCGCAGACGCAGCCCGATCCAGGTGCCGGCCAGCGCCATGATCCCCCAGATCCAGCCGTGCAGGCTCAGCGAGGCGATGCCCGAGAAGTAGGCGCCGATGTTGCAGCCGAAGGCGATGCTCGCCCCGTAGCCCATGGCGATGCCGCCGGCGGTGTGGGAGGCGATGACGTTGCGCGGCACCCGACGGTGCAGGCGGAAGCTGCCGGCCAGCGCCGTGGCGATCAGGGCGCCGAGGATGATGCCGAGGTTGGTCACGCTGGTGTTGTCGAGCAGGATCGAGGCCTCGAGCGCGGGATCGCCCTGCCACGCGGGCCAGCTCGACGGGTCACCGAGCCCGAGCGCACCTACCAGCTTCGAGCCCCACAGGCGGAACGCGCCGGTGACGCCCCACGGACTGCCCGAGGTCACGAGCACCAGGGCGTTGAGCCCGGCGAGCACGAGCGCGCCGACCCACAGCGGCCAGGAGCCGCGCAGCACGCGGGCGACGCCGCGTGTCGAGGGCACCGGCTCGATCGGCGGGGGCTGGCGCCGGCGACGGACCTGCTCGGCGACCAGCGCGATGGCACCGAGCACGACCAACGAGATCGCGACCCCGCCCGGGTAGCCCAGTGGTGTGTCCGCCAGCGATACGGGCTCGCTGACGACCACGCCCGCAGGGCCACCGGGCTGCCACCACTGCACGGTGCGGATGCCGGCGATCGAGCCGACGATGAACGCACCCAGCGTGACGAACACCGGCACGTGCCCCGACCCGGTCGCATACAGCGTCCCCGAGGCGCAGGCACCACCGAGCTGCATGCCGATGCCGAACAGCACCGACCCGACGAACAGCCCGAGCGTGATCGGCGCGACGTAGCCGGACGGCTCGGTGCCGAACAGCCCGATGCCGCCGGAGAGGATCGGGGCGAACAGCACCACCGCAGCCCCCAGCATCAGCGTGTGCGCCTGCAGTCCGCGCCCCTGCCCGACGCTGACCAGCTGCCGCCACGCCGAGGTGAAACCGAAGCGCGCGTGGAACAGCGTCACGCCGAGCGCCAGCCCGAGCGCGAGCAGCAGCGCACGGTCGGCACCGTGGCGCTGGAAGGTGTAGAGCAGCAGCGCGAGCGCAGCTGCGCCCGCCCCCACGATCAGGCCGAGCCGAGGTGGTGGCAGGCTCGGCGCGGGCGTCTCGAGCTGGATCGGTGGCGAGGTGGTGCGCGTCGGCGGTGGGCTGGACACGACGGGAACTCCTGCTTGGCGGTGGGTGAGGTGAGCGGGACGGACGGGACCAACGCCCCGTCGAGCGCCGCGGAACGTAGGCAGCCCCCGTGCGCACCACCCCCGCAGCGCGTGCCAACGGTGCGAACGTCACCGAGGCTCGAGCGGACCTACCGCCCAGCTCACAGGGTCGCGTCGAACCACCCGCGCACCATCGACAGCGCATGCTCGGCGTGGCCGCGGTCGCTGATCAGGTGATCCGCGCCGATCAGCGGCTGGAAGCCCTTGGGCTGGCTCGCCGCCGCGAAGATCCGCTCGCCCTCGCCGACCTCGACCACCTGGTCGTCGACCGCGTGGATCACCAGCAGCGGCCGCTGCAGCTGCGCGACCGCGCCCTGCTGGTCGTGGGCGTCGAGCTCGTCGAGGAAGCTGCGTGCCACCTCGAAGTCGCGGCCCCCGATGCGCACGGTGACACGCTCGCTGCCCTCGTCGGCGGCCGCGGGGAAGAGGTGGCGGATGTGCGCGGGGGTGGACGGTGCCCCGATCGTCACCACCGAGCGCACGGTGTGCAGCCGTTGCGTGGCCAGCAGCACGGCTGCCCCACCCATGCTGTGCCCCAGCAGCCCACACGGGCCGAACCCATGCTCGATCAGCGCGGTCGCCGCCGCGACCACGTCGCGCACGTCGTTGGCGACGGTGGTGGTGGCGAACTCGCCCTCGCTCTCGCCGAGCCCCGTGAAGTCGAACCGCAGCACCGCGTAGCCGCCCTCGGCCAGCCCCCGTGCCAACCGGGTCATGGTGTGCAGGTCCTTGGAGCAGGTGAAGCAGTGCGCCAGCAGGATGCTGCCGCGTACGCTGCCCTCGGGACGGTGCAGCACGCCGGCGAGCGTGGCGCCGGTGCTGCCAGGGAAGGTGAGCTGCTCGGTGGCCACCGTGAGGCTCCTCGTCGAGGTGACCGTGAGCCTACGGCCGCCACCGATGGAACACGCTGGCGGCCTTAACGGTTCCACGCGGCGATGCACACCGATCAGCCATGCCGCGAGCGTCAGCGCCGGACCAGTAGCCTGGTGGCGACGATGACCGATGCTGACGAGGCACGCTTCCGCGAGCAGGTGCTCGCCGAGCTCGACGTGCTCTACCGCGTCGCGCGACGTCTCACCGGCGACGCCAACGACGCCGAGGATCTCGTCCAGGACGTCCTGGTGCGTGCCTACCGCGCGTTCGACCGCTTCGACGGCCGCTACCCACGCGCCTGGCTGCTGACGATCCTGCGCAACACCCACGTCAACCAGCTGCGCAAGCGCCGTCCGGACCTGCTGGACGACGAGGTGGCACAGCGGCTGCCGGGACGCGGTCACGACGGCCGCGTCGACGGCACCGCCGATCAGGCCTTCGAGGACGAGCTGGACCCGATCGTGCGCGACGCCCTGGCTTCGCTCTCACCCAAGCACCGGGCCGTGATCGCGTTGGTCGACCTCGATGAGCTGACCTACCAGGAGGCCGCTGACCTGCTCGAGGTCCCGGTCGGCACGGTGATGAGCCGGTTGCACCGCGCGCGCCGCAAGGTCCGCGACCGTCTCGAGGAGCACGGCATCTCGGAGGTACCACGATGATCCGCCCGCTGCGCGGCTTGCCGACCCCCTTCACCGAGCCACCCGACTGCGACGAGGTCGCCCGGGTCCTGCAGGCCTACCTCGATGGCGAGCTCGGCGCGCAGGACGCCGAGTACGTCCGCGACCACCTCGACCACTGCGACCGCTGCAACATCGAGGCCACCACCGTCGCCCGGGTCATCGGCGCCATCCAACGTCAGCGGCCCGACCTGGAGACCGAGCGCCTCGAGCGGCTGACCGGCTTCATCGACGAGCTCACCGGCGAGGATCGGCCCCCGTCGAGCTGACCGGCTGCTCCTGGCTCTGGTCCTGGCTGCGACTGCGCCGCCGACGCGCACGGCCCACGGTCGCTGCCGCCACGGCCAGGGCGACCGCGGTGATCGTGGCGACCACACCCGCGTGATCGGTCGCCAGGTTCGTAGCACGGGAGGCCAACAGCTCCACCCACACCACGGCCGCGGGCTGTGCGCCTGCATCGCCGCTGAGCGTCGTCGCCCAGTAGAACACGATGTAGCCGCCAGCCAGCGCCAGGATGGCCCCCGCGAGCCGCTCGATGAAGCGCCCCGAGGCCCGTAGACGGTCGACGATCGTGCGACGGCCGAGCGCCAGGGCGAGGGTGACCAGCAGCAGCATCGTGGTCATGCCGAGCGCGTAGACCAGGAAGGTCACCAGCCCCGAGATCAGGCCCAGCTGCGGGATCGTGCCGGCGACCACCACCAGGAAGACCGGCAGCGTGCACGACAGGGATGCCACCGCGTAGGAGATGCCGAAGGTCAGCGCCCCGCTCGTGCCTCCGCGCTGGCTGCCTCGCAGCCCGGGCAGGCGCACGCTGAGCTCCAGACCGGCGACCACGGCGATGCCGACCGCCGCGAGGCCGACGCCGACCACCAGGGCGATCCAGGGCATCACCTCGACGACCACGCCGACGCCGGCGCTGATCAACAGCCCGGCCACGCCGAAGACCAGCATGAAACCGAGCGAGACCGTGGCGCCGACCCGCAGCGCACGTCCGACCGGCCCCGCGGTCCCGACCTCACCGGGACCGTCCAGTCCCGCGAAGTAGGCCAGGTAGGCGGGCAGCATCGCGAAGCCGCACGGGTTCAAGGTCGCGACCAGGCCCGCGGTGAACGCCAGGGCGAAGGGGATCTCCATCACGCCGCCTCCCCATCGAGCAGGTGCTCGTCGATCGGATCGAGCAGGTGCTCGTCGATCAGATCGCGCAGCTGCTGCTCGCTCATCATCCCGGCGTGACGGTGGACGATGGCCCCGTCCGCAGCGACGAAGAAGGTGCTCGGCATCGAGGAGACCTCGAAGTCACCGAACAGCTCACCTTCGGGGTCGAGACCGAGGTCGTAGCTGACCCCGGTCTCCTCGACGAGCTCCTCGGCGGCTGGGAGGCTGTCCTGGGTGTTGAGGCCCACGAAGGCCACCTCATCGGCGAGGTCGCGATGGACACGCTCGAGGTCGGGCATCTCGG
>JBKGZF010000019.1:0-13824 GCA_046545715.1 Nitriliruptoraceae bacterium
CTGCAGGTCGCGGAAGCCGCCGTAGTCACCGAGGACGTCGAAGCGGTACCACACGCGCTCGAAGGCGCGTCCCGGCTTGTGCCGACGGTTGTCGCGCTCGCCCACGTAGGCCCGCAGCACCTGCGCCCGCTGCTCCACGGACCAGGCCCGCACCTGCTGCTCGAGCTGGGTCTCGGGCAGCTGCACGTGCGGGTACAGCGCCGCGGTGACCAGTGCCACCTCGGCGTCGATGGGGTCGCGTGGCGACCAGTCGACCAGCGTGACCAGGTCCGCGGGCTGGAGCGGGGCGGAGACCACCAGCTCACCGGCTAGCTGCCGGGTCTCCTCACGGGTGCGGGCGAGGTAGGCGGACCACGCCCCGCCACGGTCGGGGCGATCCACCCGGGTGAGGAACGAGGGGATCACCTCTCGCAGCTCGCTGAGCAGCCGGTCGGCGACCTGGTGCGATTCGGTGAGCTCATCGGCGCGCAGGCGCAGCAGCAGCCCCTCGTAGGACTGTCCGGAGGCGAACATGCCGACGTTGGACAGCGTCGCGGCCGGCAGCAGCCCACGCAGCAGGTCCAGCGCCTTGGCCTTGGTCGCGTTGCGGTAGACGGCGTTGGAGGTCTGCTCGTCCTGCGGCCAGCGCTCCCGGACCCAGTCGAGGACCTGCGGCACCAGCTCGGCGTAGATGTCGAAGATCGCGTCGAGGTGGTGCTCGTAGACCTCAGCGTGGGGCCCGGCCATGATCCGCGGGTCGCGGTAGTAGCGGTAGCGGCCCTGCGGCCTGCGGTCGAAGGCGATGTAGCGCGTCGACTGCTCGAGGTAGGCGGCGAGCCGTCCCCACTCGATGCGCTTGGTCAGCAGGTTGGAGACGTCCTCGATCGCGACGTGGGCACCACCGAGCTGAGCGACCGAGTCATCGCCGTACTCGTTGAACACGCGCTCGTAGAGCCGTGCCGCGCGGTCGGAGCTGCCGTCCTCGGCCACGTCGTCGGCGAACTCGTCGAGGAACAGCTGCCGCAGTGAGCCGCCGTAGCGCGAGTAGCGGGCGAACAGCGCGCCCTTGACCACCTCGGGCAGGTCGGTCAAGGCGAACACCGAGCCGTCGGGATCGCTCAGGTGCCGTTGCAGCAGCTCACGCTGCAACTGGTGCTCATCGCTCACGGCCAGCCCCGGGTCGCTCGGCATCGACGGATGAGCGTAGTGGTGCGATCGGCCCCTCAGGCCCCAGACGGTGCCGGCATCGCCTGGCCCTCGCCGGCGGTCGGGCCAGCGGGTCGGTCGCCACCGGCCAGCTCGCGCAGCACGGCGAGCGCCAGCCGACGATGCCCTTCGATGCCGGGATGGAAGCCGTCATCGCCCAGCACATCGCGCGGCAGCGCCGAGCGCGGCAGGGCGATCGTCACCACCCCATGCCGCCTGGCGACGCGGTGCTGACGACGCGCCATGCCGCGGCACCGCCAGCCCACCACGGGCCGCAGCACCGCCGGCAGGCCGGGGGCCATCGACAGGTCGGGGCTGGTGATGGCCACCACCGCTGCCCCACCCTCGGCGGTCAGCGCGTCCAGCAGCGCGTCGTAGCTCCGCTCGGCGCTGCGCAGCCGCCGACGGGGTGACAGCGCGTCGTTGACCCCGACGCCCACGACCACCACCTCGGCGTCGCGGGCGACCGGCAGCTGTGAGGCCAGCACCACGGCGGTGTCGGCTCCCGAGACCGCCGCACAGCGCACCTCGGTGGCGCGGCCGTCGAGCGACCACAGACCGCGGCCCACCCGCCGTGCCAGGGCGAGCTCGGGATCGGCCAGGCCGTGGCCGGCCGCCGCCGAGTCACCGAGCACCGCGACGGTGCGCACCGATCCCCACCCCGGTAGCTCAAGGTCATGGGCGAGCCGCGGCACATCGGCGGCGTGGGCGCGCAGGCGGCGGATGCGCAGCGCCACGGGCAGCGTGGTGGCGAGCAACGCCGCTGCGCTGAGCACGGGCACCAGCCCCGACCGCGGGGCCAACGACCGCCCTCGGCGCCGCACGGCGGCACCGCCCCGCCCGTCCGGGTGGGGCCCCGGCAACGATGTGGGAACGGAGGCCATCGACGCACAGCGTACGGTCGGACCCGGCGAAGCCCGAACGACCGCCCGGCGCCCCCGGCGCCGTGATCAGGAGATGACGTGCGAGGACATGGTGGTATGCCCATGCGGCCGCTCGGCAGCGCCGAGGAGCTGCGCGGTCGCCGGCCCGACCGCGAGGTGATCCGCCGCGCCTGGGGGCTGACCCGCCCGTACCGGGGCCGGCTGGCCGGCTTCCTGCTGCTGATCGTCGCCTCCGCGGGCGCGGCGGCGCTGCCGCCGCTGCTGGTGCGTGAGGTGATCGACGGGGCCATCCCCGACCGCGACCGTGGCCTGCTGTGGCTGCTGTTCGCCGGCATGGTCGCGATCGGCCTGATCGTGGCCGGTCTGTCGATGCTCGAGCGGTGGCTGTCGTCCGATATCGGCGAGAACCTGATCCTGGACCTGCGCACGATGCTCTACCGGCACGTGCAGTCCATGCCCCTCGCCTTCTTCACCCGGACCCAGACCGGCTCGCTGATCACGCGGCTGAACAACGACGTGATCGGTGCGCAGCGCGCGCTGACCGGCACGCTTGGCGGCATCGTCGACAACCTCATCAGCGTCGGGGTGACGGTGTCGGTGATGTTCGCGCTCGAGTGGCGCGTGACGCTGATGGCCGTCGCGCTGCTGCCGCTGTTCATCATCCCGGCACGGATCGTCGGTCGACGGCTGCAGGCGCTCTCACGCGAGGGCATGGCCCTCAACGCCGAGATGAACTCGGTGATGACCGAGCGGTTCCACGTGGCCGGCGCCCTGCTGGTCAAGCTGTTCGGTCGGACCGAACGCGAGGTCGAGCTGTTCCATGACCGCGCCGACCGCGTCGCCCAGATCGGCATCCGTCAGGCGATCACCGGCCGCAGCCTGTTCGCGGGCCTGGGGCTCATCGGAGCGATCGCGACCGCGATGGTCTACCTCCTCGGCGGTCTGCTGGTGATCGATGATCCGTCGATGGGCACCGGCACCGTCGTCGCGCTCGGCCTCTACGTCGGCCAGCTCTACGGGCCGCTTGCACAGCTCTCCAACGCCCGGGTCGACCTGATGACGGCCCTGGTCAGCTTCGAGCGGGTCTTCGAGGTGGTCGATCTCCACCGGCCGATCACCGAGCGCGAGGACGCGGTCGCGCTGACCGAGCCGCGTGGTCACGTCCGGCTCGATCACGTCTGGTTCCGCTACCCCGCCGCCGGTGACGACAGCCTGGCCTCGCTGGAGGGCCCGCGTGCCGAGCACGGCGAGGAGGCCTCGGACTGGATCCTGCGCGACATCGACCTCGACCTGCCACCCGGCACCATGGCGGCGCTGGTCGGCCCGTCCGGAGCCGGCAAGACGACGCTGTCGATGCTGCTGCCGCGCCTCTACGACGTCACCCACGGCCGCATCCTGCTCGACGGCCACGACGTGCGGGAGCTGACCCTCGACTCCCTGGCGGACGCGATCGGTGTGGTCAGCCAGGATCCCCACCTCTTCCACGACTCGATCGCCTCCAACCTGCGCTACGCGCGGCCGGACGCCAGCGACGAGGAGCTGGTCGCGGCAGCCCGTGCCGCCCGCATCCACGACACCATCGCCCGGCTGCCCGACGGCTACGACACGATCGTGGGCGAGCGCGGCTACCGGCTCTCAGGAGGCGAGAAGCAGCGGGTGTCGATCGCGCGGGTCCTGCTCAAGGACCCGTCGGTCGTCGTACTCGACGAGGCCACTGCCCACCTGGACACCGAGTCCGAACGACTGGTGCAGGCCGCGCTCGCCGAGATCCTCCACGACCGCACCAGCGTGGTCATCGCCCACCGCCTCTCCACGGTGATCGACGCCGACGTGATCGTGGTCCTCGAGGAGGGCCGCATCGTCGAGCGCGGCACCCACACCCAGCTGATCGCCGCCGGTGGGCTCTACGCCGAGCTCGCCCGCACCCAGCTGGTGAGCACCGGCTGAGCTCGAGGGCCGCCCCAGCGTCCCGCGGCGCCTAGTCGTCCTTGGGAGGTGGGGCGATGTCCGGCATGCCGGGGGCGGGCTCGTCGGGCTGCGACTCCGCCCCGGTGGCGGCCTGCGATCGCTCGGTCGCGCCGCCCTCGTCCTCCCAGGACTCGGTGGGCTCGGCCTGATCAGCGGGCTCAACCGGCTCGCTGGACGGTGCGGACGTCGCGGGCTTAGGCGTCGGCGGCGGATGCTCCCCAGCCGAGGCGGCCGTCACCGCGTCGGCGTCCGGCTCGGGCGCCTGCTGTGCGTCTCCACCCGCCGCGGCCACCTCGACGTCATGCTCGTCGTCGGGCAGGCGTCGCCGGGTCTCGCCACGGGCCCACTCCAGCGCCTTCTCGTGGCGCTCGTCGGGCGTGATGCCGACCGCCACCATGCGCTCGTAGACGGCCGTGGCGCCGTCAGCCTTCCCCTTCTTCGCGTAGGCCCAGAGCAGCTCACGGAAGGTGGGCTCATCCACGATGACCTCGGCCTGCACCAGCGCGTCGATGAGCTCACGGGCGGGATCCAGCCCCCCGTGGCGCACCAGGGACAGGACCAGCTTGGACGCGTCGCTGGCAGCCGGTGCCATGCCCTTGTCGAGCATGTGGCGCAGCAGCGCCACCGCGTCGTCGGTGCGCTTGGCACCCACCAGCGCCGTCAGCAGCGAGCCGTAGTGGCGCCCGTGGGTGAGCGTGCCGGCGACCCGCAGGCGTTCGAGGAGCTCGCGAGCCTCATCCAGCCGCTTCGCCCGCACCAGACGCTCGACCAGGTCGCGGGCGATGCGGCGATCAGCCGGCACGCCGTGGCGGGTGATCTCATCGAACAGCCGCAGGGTGAGGTCGAGCTCGCCACGCTTGAGGTGCCCGGAGAGCACCTCGGCGGCCTTCTGGGGTGGGATGGGCGCGCCGAGGATCAGCATCCAGTCGATGACGCCACTGGCGGCGACCAGCCGACCGTCCTTGAGCGAGACGTCGATCAGGCCCTCGAGGTTGGCCCCGGTCGGGATGCTCCCCGCCTCGGCGAGATCGAGTGCATCGCGCCACGCGCCGTCGACGTCAGCCGCCTCGATGCGAGCCTGCAGCACGGCGTTCAGGTGGAAGCTGGTGGGCTCGGTGCCGGCCTCGCGCATCCGGGCGATCGCGGTCGTGGCGGCCTGCGGGTCACCGGCCTTGGCGTGGGCGAGCAGCAGCTCGGTGTGCACGTCGCCGGGGAGCGCGACGCCGGCCTGCTGCAGCCGCTCGAGCAGCTCCAGAGCACGCTCGGTGTGGCCCGCGCGGGCGATCATGGCGACCAGCTGGGTGGCCAGCCGCGGCTCGGGGTGGCGACCGACCTGGAGCATCAGGTCCACGACCGTGCGTGTGTCCTTGATCGCCCGCCGGTCGAGGCAGTCACGCAACAGCCGCTGGTACTCCTGCGGCGCCGCCGCCTGACCGCGCGCGGCCATCTGCCGCAGCACCGCACGGGCGGCCGGCTCACGACCACCGGCGAGGTAGATCGACAGCACCGCGGGCGCCCGGGTCGCGTCCGGCTCCTCGCCCTCGGTGTGCAGCTCGTCGAGCAGCGCGAGGGCCGCGTCGGTCTGGCCGGCCCGTCCGGTCGCGATCGCCAGGTCCCATCGGACGGCCGGATCGATCGTGACACCCTGGGCGCGCATCCGCTCGAGGATCTGCCGGGCCCCGGCAAGATCACGGGCACCGAGGTGGGCATCGAGCACCAACCGCCAGTGCTCGGGGCCGATCTCGACCTCGCGAGCCTCCATGGAGGCGAACACCTGCTGGACCATCCGCAGGTCACCGGAGAAGCGGCGCAGGGCCTCGACGTACTTGTCGTGGTCGCTCACGTGACGTCCTTCCGCCCGACCGTGAGCCCCACGGAGCGTCGTCGCGTCCACGGGCGCTCACCGGGCTCGCGCACCCAACCACGTGCGCCGGTGGCCGGCCGACCCTCGGCCGTGCCTCGGACCGTAGCGGCGCGGGCCGGGGAACGCCGCCACGGCCAGGCCACCAGCCGGGCCATCAGCGCGGCCACAGCGTCTGCTCGACCTCCTGCCACAGCTCTCGGTAGGCGCGACCGGCACGGCCGCCCAGCACCGCGCGCAGCGGCTGCGAGCTCAACGCCATCCGCTCGACCTGGCTGTCGGTGGGTATCGAGACGCGGCTGAAGCCATCGGCGGGATCGATGTCGTCGACCAGGTCACGGTGCAGCCCCTTGCGTCGGTCGACCATGGTCAGGAACGCCACGACCGGCGGCCGCTCATCGGCCACCATGTGGTCGAGCTCGGCGTCGAGATCCGCGTAGGCCGACCACGCCAGCGGTCCGGCCGTCAGTGGCACGGCGACCAGGTCGCTGACCCGCAGCACGGCCGCGGACGAGGCGGACACCGCCGGCTGGCAGTCGAGCACCAGCAGGTCGTAGGTGGCAGCCGCCCGCGCGATCATCGCCGGCAGCTGCCGGTGGCCCGGACCATCCCCAGCCTCGAACCAGCGGTCGAGCGTGCGCAGCGACAGGTCCGCCGGGACCACCTCGAGCCCGTCACGGCTGGTGGCCACCGCGTGGCCGGTGAGCCCGTCAGCAGCGCCGAGCAGCCCCGTCACCCCGTCGTCCAGGCCACGCACGGCACCGACCAGCCGTGTGGCCGACCCCTGCGGATCGAGGTCCCAGAGCAACGTGCGATGGCCGGCCTGGGCCGCGTTGGCGGCCAACGCGACCGCGCTGGTGGTCTTGCCGACCCCGCCCTTGTGGTGGTAGCTGGCGATCGTGCGCATGGGCTGCCTCCCTGGCCAAGCTCGGGTGATCGGGTCTTGGATGGTCGGGGCTTGGGTGACCGGGCCTACGCCCAGCCGAGCTGGTGCAGCCGATCGTCGTCGATGCCGAGGTGATGGGCGAACTCGTGCACGACGGTGACGTAGACCTCCTCGACGAGCTCGGCCTCGTCGGCCACCGCCTCGCACAGCGGCAGCCGGAAGATCCGGATCACGTCGGGGGTCTGGCCCCCGTAGTCCTCGCGGTCGGTGAGCGGGACCCCCTCGTAGATACCCAGCAGGTCTGGCTCGTCCTCATGGTGGTCCTCCACCAGCACCACGACGTTGTCGAACATCCTCGCGAGCTGCTCGGGAAGCTCGTCGAGCGCCTCGCCCACCAGCTGCTCGAAGCGGGCCTCGTCGATGGGATGCACGTCGACGCTCAGAGCAGGTGCTCGAGGCCCACCAGCAGCCCGTCGAGCCGCGGCACCTCCCGGCACGCCAGCAGGACCCCGGGCATGAACGAGCTGCGGTCGGTGGAGTCATGGCGCAGGGTCAGCGTCTGACCGGTCCCACCGAAGAGGACCTGCTGGTGCGCGACGAGGCCGGGCAGGCGCACGCTGTGGATCCGCACCTGAGCGTGCTGCGCCCCGCGGGCACCGGGATGCTGGTCGTCGCCGAGGGGGGCATCGGGCACCTGCGTGCGCGCCTGCGCGATCCACTCCGCGGTGCGCAGCGCGGTGCCCGAGGGCGCGTCGAGCTTGCCGTCATGGTGCAGCTCCACCACCTCGACGTGGGGGAGGTGGCGTGCAGCCTCAGCGGCGAAGCGCATCATCAGCACCGCGCCGATCGCGAAGTTCGGCGCGACCAGTGCGTTGGCGGGGCCGGCCTGCGCGAGCTCACGCGCCCGGTCGAGCGCCTCATCGCTGAGGCCGGTAGCGCCGACGACGGCGTGGACGCCCTGCTCGAGCAGCCAGGCGAGGTTGTCACCGACGCTCGCCGGCCCCGTGAACTCGACGGCCACCTCGGCCTCCGCGGCCGTGACCGCGTCGAGCTCCGCGGCGACGACGACGTCGGTCTCGACCCCGATCAGCTCCGCGAGCCGCTGCCCCGACGCGGATGGATCGACCGCGGCGACCAGCGTGAGGTCATCGCTGGCCGCCACGGCACGACAGACCTCACGTCCCATCCGTCCGGCGGCTCCCACGACCCCGACGCGCACATGGCCTCCCTGGTTCGACCTGGTCGTGAGCCTACGCGCCGTCGTGGGTGGTGGCCGCACGCTCCATCGCGACCGTCGTGATGTCGTGGGGGAAGGGCGAGGATCGCAACGCGCTCTCGCGGCTGCGCAGTCCCCCCAGCAGCTCACGGCACAGCGCGGCGAGGTGGGCCAGCTCCTCGCGCTGGGTGGCGACCATGGCCGCGTCGGCCACCGCCCCGTGGCCTGGCACGGTGACCGTGGCACCGAGGGCCTCCACGCGCGAGAGCGTCGCCGGCCACTCGAAGGGGAACGCGTCGTCGAACCGCGGTGGCGCGCCGATCTCGACGAGGTCGCCGGCGACCACCAGGTCGGCGTCTGGCACGTGGATCACCAGGTCGTGGTCGGTGTGGCCATGTCCGGGTACCTCGAGCTCCACGTCCCGATCCCCCAGGGGCAGCCGGTGACGGTCCGTCACCGGATGGTCGGGGACCGGGATGGGGCTCGCCCGCAGGTGGACGTGCTCCCGCTCCGGGCGCGATTGGATCAAGCGCTCCCGCTCGGCGATCCCGTGACGCTGGAGCTGCTCGCGGCAGCCGTCGCTGGCCCACAGGGGTAGCCCCGGGAACGCACCCGCCCCGAGGCAGTGGTCGAGGTGGGCATGGGTGATCACCAAAGCGGTGGGCGCCGCGACCGGCAGCTGCTCGAGGTGCTCGCGCACCTGTGATGCCTCGACGAGCGAGGTGCGGGTATCGATCAGCAAGGTGGCGTCGCTGCCTGCCACCACGGTGACATTGACATCGAACGGGTCGTAGCGGCGCACGAACACCCGATCGGCGACCTCCTGCCACTCGGTGACCGCGCCCATGATCAGGCCACCGCTGCGCGGAAGCGCTCGTGCTCGTCCGCCCCGACCGGACCGATGACCGCGATCGACAACGGGCCGCCAAGGACCCGCCGGACGACCCGAGCGACGTCATCGCGATCCACGGCCGCGATGCGCTGCAAGGCCTCGTCGACCGTGATCAGCGGGGTCTGGGTGGCGACCTTGTGACCGATCCGGGACATGCGTGAACCGGTGTCCTCGAGCCCGAGCACCACGGCACCGGACAGCGCCCCCTTCGCGCGCTCGAGCTCGTCGGTGGTCACCTGCGTGGCGACGGTGTCGAGCTGCTCGCACAGCACCTTGAGCGCCTCGTCGGCGTCGTCGGGCGCCGTGCCGACGTAGGCAGCGAGCAGGCCCGCGTCGGTCCATGAGGTGGCGTAGCTGAAGGTCGTATAGGCCAAGCCACGGCTCTCGCGGATCTCCTGGAACAGCCGTGAGGACATCCCGCCTCCCAGCGCCATGTCCAGTACCCGCAGCGCGAAGCGGTCCTCGTCGTCCTGGACCAGTCCCCCGGCCCCCACGGCGAGGTGCACCTGCTCGCTGGACCGCTGGCGGATCGAGACCTGGCCACGGCCGTAGCCGTCCGGGGCCTGCCGCTGCGGTCGCCTGCCACCCGGCCGGCCGAGGTCGCCCACCAGCTGATCGGCGAGCGCCACCACCTCGGCATGATCGAGGTTGCCCGCGGCAGCGACCGTCAGGGCCTCGGGCCGGTAGCGCTCGAGGTAGTAGCCGTGGATCGTGTCACGCTCGAGCCCTGCTATCGAGGCGGCGGTCCCCAGCGGCTCGGCCGCGAGCGGATGATCACCGAGCAGCGCCTGTACGAGGTCGGCGTGGACCAGCTCGTCGGGCGTGTCGTGGAGCTGGTCGAGCTCCGCGCGGATCACCTGTCGCTCCGCCTCGACGTCCGCGGGGTCGTTGCTGGCGTTGACCAGCAGGTCGGCTAGGACATCGAAGGCCAAGGGCAGGTCGAGATCGAGCACGCGAGCGTGGAAGCAGGTCAGCTCCCTGGCCGTGAAGGCGTTGAGCTCACCGCCGACGGCGTCGAGCGCCTCGGCCACGTCGCGGGCGCTGCGACGGGCGCTGCCCTTGAACAGCAGGTGCTCGAGGAAGTGGGAGCAGCCGGCCTGCCCGGCCGCCTCGTCCCGTGAGCCGACGTCGAGCCAGAACCCGAGGCTCACCGAACGCACCGAGCGGATCGCCTCGGTGACCACGGTGACACCTGAGTCGAGCGTGGTGATCTCGTGCGACACGTGGCTCCTCGTCCCGGTCGTGTGCACAGCCTAGGACCAAACGAGCCAGGGCGGCCCCGTGGGGCCGCCCTGCGTGCCTCGGGTGCGCGATCTCGCTCAGTCGCGGTCGCGCGACCGGCTGCGGGTGCGCGTGCGAGTGCGCTCGCCACCCTCGCCGCCGCGGTCACGTCCACCACGGCGACGGCCACCGCCCTCGTCCGATCCTTCACCGGAGCGATCATCGCTCTTGCGGGCACGCTCGCGGTCCCCGCCAGCGCGGGATCCGCCCTTGTCGCTGTCAGCCTCGTCGCCGGCCTTGTCACCGCCAGCCTTGTCACCACCGGCCTTGTCACCGCCGGCCTTGTCGCCGCCTGAGCCCTGATCGCCGGCCTTCTCGCCGACGTACTCGAGCTTGAACTTGCGGCCACCGTCGAGGACGTCCTTGACCTCGACGAGCACCTGCTGACCGACGTCGACCGCTTCCTCGGCGTGCTCGAGCCGCTTGCCGGCCATCTTGGAGAGCTCCGAGATGTGCAGCAGCCCGTCGGTTCCCGGCGTCAGCGAGACGAAGGCTCCGAAGTCGACGGTCTTGACGACCGTCGCGTGGTAGCGCTCGCCCTTCTCAGGCAGCTGCGGGTTGGCGATCGCGTTGATGCGATCGAGCGCGTCCTGCGCAACCGCCTTCGAGTCGGCGTAGATCTTGACGACGCCGCCGCCAGCCTCCTCGTCGACGTCGATCTGGGCGCCGGTGACCTCCACCAGCTCCTTGATGATCGCGCCACGCGGGCCGATGACCGAGCCGATCTTGTCCTGGGGGATGCGCACGATCTCCACCCGCGGTGCGGTCTCGGCGACCTCGTCGCGTGGCTCGGGCAGCTCGGCGTTCATGACCTCGAGGATCTCCAGCCGCGCGTCGCGGGCCTGGAGCAGCGCGTCCTGGAGGACGTTGGCGGGGATGCCAGCGAGCTTGGTGTCGAGCTGGAGGGCGGTGATGAAGCCCTCCGGACCGGCGACCTTGAAGTCCATGTCGCCGAAGAAGTCCTCCACGCCCTGGATGTCGGTGAGGGTCGTGTACTTGCCGTTCTCGTAGACCAGCCCCATCGCGATCCCGGACACCGGCGCGTGGGTCGGGACCCCGCCGTCCATCAACGCGAGGGAGGTGGCACATACCGACGCCATCGACGTCGAGCCGTTGGAGCTGAGCACGTCGGAGACGACCCGCATCGCGTACGGCCACTCATCGGTGTCGGGCAGCACCGGCACGATCGCACGCTCGGCGAGCGCGCCGTGGCCGATCTCACGCCGCTTGGGGCTGCCGACCCGCCCGGCCTCGCCCGTGGAGTAGGGCGGCATGTTGTAGTGGTGGAGGAACAGCTTCTCCTCGTGGGGGTCGAGCGTGTCGAGCCGCTGCCCCTCGCGCATCGTCCCGAGGGCGAGCACCGAGAGCACCTGGGTCTCGCCGCGCTGGAAGAGCGCTGACCCGTGGGTCTTGGGGAGCACCTCGACCTCGGCCGACAGCGGCCGGATGTCCTTGACACCGCGGCCGTCGACGCGCAGACCCTCGTCGACGATCAGGCGGCGCACGACCTTCTTCTCGGTCGCGCGGAACGCCTCGCCTGCCTGTCCCTTGAGCTCGTCCTCGTCGAGGTCGCCGACGCCCTGCTCGACGACCCGGGCGATCGCCTCGTTGCGGATCTCGCCGACGCGGTCATCCTTCTCGGCCTTGTTCAGATCGGCCTGGCGGTAGACATCCTCGACCCGGCTCGCTGCAGCGTCGTAGACGACGTCGAACACCTCGTCGCTGTAGTCAGCGAAGGTCGGGAACTCGCCGGCGTCACGCCGGCCGACCCGGTCGACGAAGGCCTGCTGCGCCTCGCACAGCTGGCGCAGGATCGGCTTGGCCGACTCGATCGCCTCACCCACGACCTGCTCGGTCGGGGCGGTCGCGCCCATGTCGATCTTGACCCAGGAGTCGGCGGTGGCCTCGGCCTCGATCATCAGGATGGCCACCTCACCGTCGTCCTCGACGCGGCCGGCGATGATCATGTCGAAGACGCCCTCCTCCTCGACCTCCTCGAAGGTCGGGAAGGCACGCCACTGGCCATCGCGCATCATGACGTAGCGCACGGCGGCGACCGGGCCCTCGAACGGCAGTCCGGAGAGCATCGTCGAGGCCGACGAGCCGTTCATAGCGACCACGTCGTAGGGGTCGACCTGCGTGGTCTGGATGATCGTGTTGACGATCTGGACCTCGTTGCGCAGCCCCTCGTCGAAGGTCGGACGCAGTGGCCGGTCGGTCAGCCGGCACACCAGGATCGCGTTCTCGGAGGGGCGGCCCTCGCGCTTGAAGAACGAGCCGGGGATGCGGCCGTTGGCGTACATGCGCTCCTCCACCTCGATGGTGAGGGGGAAGAACGGCAGGAAGTCCTTGACCTGCTTGGACGCGGTGGTGGTGGTCAGGACCTTGGTGTCACCGATGCCGGTGATCACCGCGCCACCGGCCTGCGCGGCCAGCGTGCCGGCCTCGAAGGTGATGGTCTTGCCGTCGATCTCAACGGAGTGTTCTAGCTTGCCGAGTTTGCCCACGTCGGGCCTCCTTGCGATGTCGTCGTCCACCCGGGCACCAGGCCAAGGTGGTGAGGCAGGGCACGTCGGGTCGGCGCATCAGTGGGGGCGGCTCGAGCCTGCGCTCGAGGCGTCGCCACTGACGACCGGCTCCACGTGACCGATCCGCCTCGGTGTCTGGGGTGTTGCTGGCTTGGGTGGTGCTGGCGCTGCGGTCCAGGGCGCGGCTCGCCCGGTGGAGCAGCAAGCGGGCCGAGGTCGGCGGCGACCTCGGCCCGTGGATGTCAGCGGCGCAGTCCCAACTCAGCGATCAGTGACCGGTACCGCTCGATGTCCTTGTCCTTGAGGTAGTTCAGCAGGCGTCGCCGCTGCCCCACCAGCTTGAGCAGCCCCCGACGGGAGTGGTGATCCTGGTGGTGCTGCTTGAGGTGCTCGGTGAGGTGGGTGACACGCGCGGTGATCAGCGCGACCTGCACCTCCGGGGATCCGGTATCGCCAGGCTCCCGGGCGAACCGCTCGATGATCGCCTGCTTGTCCTGTGGCAGGGTGGTGGGCACGTGCACGTCTCCAGGTCGTGGTCGGTCCCTGCCTCGCCGGGTGGAGGCGGACCTCGAGGTCCGCTCCCCCTGGGGATCCTGGTGGGCGACGCCACGTGCATCGACCACCCCGCGTCGCAGGCTCGGCCGCGCTACTCGCGACCGACCGCCCACGGTGGCTGCGTCACACGCAGCCCGAGGCGTTCAGGGATCCCGACACCCGTACGGGCACGGTGGGAAGGGCCCCGTCGCGGGGCCCTGCGGCAAGTGTGACACAGCGTCCCCGCCCCGGCAACCGCACGACGGTGTGCGTGCGACGCGATGGGCCGTGACCGTGCCGGGCTCAGCCGCCCGGCCGGGCGTGGTCGTCGAGCGGCGCCACCTCGAGGCCGAGGTCCTGCGCCCGATCGCGTCCGACCACCGACATGGTGACCAGCGTGCCCGAGAGCACCACGATGCCGATCGTCTGGGTCAGGGTCACCGTCGCTCCGAAGGCGAGGTAGTTGACGGTCAGTGCTGCCACGGGGAAGGCGAGCTCGGCGATCGTGGCGGCCGATGCCGGTGTCTCGCGCAGGCCACGGTAGTACAGCAGCAGCGCGATCAGACCCGGCACCAGCGCGAGCAGGACC
>JBKGZF010000020.1:0-13789 GCA_046545715.1 Nitriliruptoraceae bacterium
GACTGACCCGGCTCAGGCTGGGCCGGGAACAGGGCGAGCCGCCGAGATGACGGGTGAGAGGAGACGCTCACGCGCCGCTAGACAACCCTCAACGATGATCCTCTGGACACCCCCACGTCGCTCTCACCGCGCGGTCGGACCTACCTTGATCGGAGTCGTTCCACACCCGTCCGGAATCCCCCACATGTGGGTGGAAGACACGGGCGTTATCCCCTGTCGTGATTGCTCTTCGATGTGTTCAAGTGCGGGCGGTGATCGAGTACTGGGTGCGGACCGTGTGTTCGAGGTCGTCTTGTTGGGCACGGTCAAGGGCTTCGATGGTGTGCAGCGGCGTGAGTCGGAGGTCGCGGTAGCCGGCCGCCTCGATGAGTTCCACGGTGTCGGCGATGGTGGCGGCTTCTGCCAGGGGGAGTCGTTCGACGACGGATGGGGCATACGATCGTTGGAACGCGCTGGGGGCTTCGCTCGTGGCCTCGGGGCTGTGGACACCGTGTGGGAACCAAGTGCTATCGACGACGACGAGGCGTCCGCCCGGTCGCAGTAGCCGACGCCAGTTCTGGAGCGCGAGGTCGGGTGTGTGGAGTGTCCACAGCAGGTAGCGGGCGGTGACGGCGTCGAAGGAGCTTGGCGCGAAGTCGGGCTCGATCGCGTCATCCGTCAGGAACGTGGGGGGCGGGGTCATCCCGCGCGCTTTGGTGCGGGCCAGCTCGAGCATGCCTTGTGAGAGGTCGGTGCCGGTGACGTGGTGGCCGAGCTCGGCGAGTAGCAGTGCGACCTGGCCGGTTCCGGTGCCGACGTCGAGGATGTCGCAGGGGGCTGGCGGGAGGGCCTCTTGCCAGACGTGACGCCATGCGCGGCGCATGGCTCCGGGTTCGAGCTGGCGGCGTTGGTTGGCGTCATAAGCGGGGGCGCGCTCATCCCAGTAGCTGGTGATGCTCCGCTGGATGTCTGTCGAGCGGGAGTGCTGGGTGGCAGGGTGTGTCGTCATCGCGCCTCCTGTACGGCGTGGTCGTCAGAGGGAGTGGTGCTGAACGGGGAGAAGATGAGCTGGAGAAGCCCCTGATCGACGACGGTGCGTACCCGGATGCCGTAGACGGGCTCGAGCACCTCGGGGCGCAGCACGTCGTCGGTGGAGCCGCTGGCGGTGATCTTCCCCTGGTCGAGAAGGATGAGTCGGTCGCAGTAGCGGGCGGCGAGGTTGAGATCGTGGAGGACGACCACGGTGGTGACCGGCAGGGTGCGCACGAGCTGGAGTACCTCGTGCTGGTAGCGGATGTCGAGATGGTTGGTGGGTTCGTCGAGCAGCAGGTGGTCGGCCTGCTGCGCGATGGCACGGGCGATGAGCACCCGCTGCCGTTCGCCACCCGAGAGGTTGGCGAAGGGCCGGTGCGCGAGCTCCCGCAGCCCCACCTGGCGCAGAGCCGCGGCGGCGACCCGGTGGTCCTCGATCGTGGTCGGCTGGAACGATGTGCGATGCGGGGTGCGTCCGAGTAGGACCATCTCGGCGACGGTGAGGGGAAGGTCACCGCCGGCTTCCTGCACCACGACCGACATGCGCTTGGAGAGCTGACGCGGGCCGATCGCGGTCAATGGGGTGTCGTCGACCGTGACCGCACCGCGGGTGGGTTCGAGCGATCTGTACAGGATTCGCAGCAGGGTGGTCTTGCCACAGCCGTTGGGACCGATGATCCCGACGACCTCGCCGGGGTCGACATGGAGCTCGATCCCGGCCAGGACGGGGCTCTTGCCGTAGGCGAACCCCACACCGTGCGCGTCGATCACGGGGTGGTCTCGAACTCGTCGACGATGTGCTCAAGGCCGTCCACGGTCAGCGGCGTGGGCGGTTCGGTGAAGTTGAACAGCTGCACCAGGATGTCGTTATTGGCAACGGCGGTCATGTCCTCGGCACCGGGAAGCGATCGGATGGTGTTCTCGACCGGGCCGGGCTCGCCGTCAATGTGGAGCAGGACGAGCACGTCGGGGTCGCGGGCGATCAGCTCCTCGTGGGTGACCTCGAAGACCCGCTCATCGACGTCGTCGAAGACGTTGGTGAACCCTGCGGCTTCGAGTTGCGGGTGAGCCATGCTGATCGTGCCGTAGGCCCAGCCGGCCCCTCCGCCCACGGTCGGGTACAGCGTCGCGGCGGTGCGCTCCTCATCACGGACTTGCTCGGCGACGTCCTCGACGCGCCCGCGGAGCTCGTCGTTGTACGCCCTTGCGGCGTCGGGACGGTCGAAGATCTGCCCGTAGGTGTCGTTGAGTGCGTAGACGTCGTCGTAGTCGGGGGTCTCGTCCGCGCCGGGACACTGGGAAGGCACGATCAGCTGCTGGATGCCGGCGTCGGCCAGGCCCTCGCGACTCACCCCGTCGGCGTCGCCCATGACCAGGTCCGGCTCCTCGGCGATGACGGCCTCCTGCGAGATCTCGAAGTGGCCGTCCGCATCGATCTCGTCGGCCAATGACGGCACTGCCGCGATCGTTTCCTGGGCTTCGTCGTCGAGGTAGGCGTCGGGGAAGGCCCCCGCCCGGGCGACCACGCGGTCGAGGAGGTCCAGCGCCTGGAACGAGGTGACGGGGGCGCTGTGCAGCAGCAGCACCCGTTCGGGGGGTGCCTCGAAGGTCAGCTCGTGGCCACAGTTCTCGATCGTGAGTGGGAAGTCGGTCTCACCCTCCCCACCGGGGCCCGCCGAGTCATCCGTGGCTGCTGGACCGTCTCCCCCGCAGGCAGCCAGGGCGAGCACGGTCACCAGACCTACGACGGCGACACGTAGCCGGGGCGGAGCCTCGGATTGCAGCGGAAGGTGCGGCATGTGGTGCTCCTGTGGGTCACTGGCTCGGGGTGTGGAGTCGTCGGACGAGGATGAGCAGGAACGGGGCGCCCACGAGCGCGGTCAGGATCCCGATGGGCAACTCGCGAGGCTGGATCGCCGTACGGGCGAACACGTCGGCCCAGACCAGGAAGATCGCGCCGATGAGTGCCGCGACCGGGACGACCCGCCGGTGGACGCCGCCGACGAAGCGCCGGGCGACATGGGGGATGACCAGGCCGACGAACCCGATCCCGCCCGACATCGCCACGACCGCGCCGATGCACAGCGACACCAGCACGAGCAGCTGCACGCGGAACCGAGTCGGAGCGGTGCCCAGCGTGCGGGCGGTCTCGTCCCCGATCGCCAGTGCGTCCAGCTGCCGACCGAGCGCGATCAACACGGCCAGCGTCACGAGCACCGCCACAGCCACGACGGCGAACGGTGAGGACCAGCGGGCCAAGCTCAGCGAACCGAGCAGCCAGAACAACACCGAACGGGCACCTTCGGGGTTGGGCGAGGCGAAGATCAAGAAGCTCGTCGCGGCGTAGAGCGCATAGCCAACGGCAACGCCGGCCAGCAGCAGCCGGACAGAGGTGACCTCTCCGGCCGACCTGGCTACCACGAAGACCAGGAGCGAGGCGCCGACGGCGCCGAGGAACGCGCTGGCCGCCAACGCGTTGGCGCCGAATGCCGCGCCGACCCCGAACAGGATCGCGGCGGCCGCACCGGTGGATGCCCCGGAGGTGACGCCGAGCAGATAGGGGTCCGCCAGCACATTGCGGACCATCGCCTGCAACGCCACGCCGCAGATCGCCAACCCGGCACCGACCAGAGCGCCCAGCAGCACCCGAGGTAGACGCACCTGCCACACGATGGAGTCGTGCGCCACCGACCAGTCGGCCTGCACTGGCACGCCGATCAGATGGTGACCGAGGATGCGCGCAACGAGCTCTGGAGGCAGGGCTACGGACCCCAGCGCCATCCCCGCCAGCAACGTCACCACCAGCCCGACCCCCAGGCCACTGATCCAGGCCACCGTGCGCCGCCGGCCGAGGTCCCGGTCCAGATCGTCGGAGGAGACCGTCATCGGCGACCCCAACTGGGCCCTGCCTGCCCTGTCGACCGTTTCCGCTCCGGGCGCCGACAAGCCAGCGGGGGCTTGGACCTCCGTCCCTAACACGACAGTCCGTCTCGCCGGCGAACTCCGGGTCATGGCGCCCGCCCCGCGACCAGGTATTGGAGGCGGACCTCAGCGTCCCCTTCCGTTCCGGGCCAAGCGCGCTTCACCTTCTCGAGTTCATGCAGCGGCGTGATCTCAACACCGATGAAGCCGGCAGCCCGCACCAGTTCAGCAAGCTGCTCGAAGCCCCCCGGGTTTGAACCTGACAACACGAAACTCCACTACTGCGAACTATTCGCAGTAGCCTACCCTCGGGCAGCCTCGGCTGACACCCGCGATAGATGGCCTTGCCGCCCACCGACGTTCAAGGGCTCAGCACTGGGAGGCCGCCCTTCGCAGCGCACCATCGTGCCTCTCCGCCCTCGGACCGCCGGAAGCACTCGACGGATGACCGGCACCCAGCAGCGATCTCAAGAGCGTGCGGGACTGGGCGATACCGAGCGACCTGCCCTGTGGCATCCTTGCCGCGAGAAGAGGGCCCAGCGAGTATTCGATTCACCACATCCAACCGGCAATGCCGGTTGGCGAAGAAGCACAAGCCCGGCTGTTCTTCGCCGACGTGCTCGGGATGACGGAAGTCGAGAAGCCACCTGAACTCGCCCTCGGCTCAACGAAGCCGGCTGGGAATGCGAACCGGACGTCGTTGCCAGGGTTGCGCCACTTCTACACACACACGAGTGCTTCGGCTACCGGCTTGAGTTCCTCCAACCGGGCATGTGACGAGGGGCAGTCGGATCGCGTCACAGATACGACGGCCGGCAGCAGTCTTCAGGGCGTACCGGTACGGGCCTTACCGCAGGGTTCGCAGCATCGTGCTCGCGCCGTCGGTGGCCCTCCAGGTCACGAAACCCAGGCTCTGGTAGAGCTGGCGGGCGGGGTTGTCGTCCTCCACGCTCAAGCTCACTTGCGCGATCGCCTGCAGGTGAAGCTCAGCCAGGATCGCCGTCATCAGACAGCGTCCGATACCGCGTCCACGCTGGTCGCTCGCGACCGCGAGGCTCAGCTCTGGGGTCAGCTCGTCGACGTAGCCGTACCCGTGCGCCCCGTTGGAGAACCGCCGGACCCAGACCGCCCCGGCCGGCTCATCGCCGACCTGCGCGATCAGCCCATCGTCGCCCGGTCGTCCCCACCCGTCGAGGTAGATGCTGAGGCTCGGCAGGCTCAGTGCCTCATCGATCGGCGGCGCATCGGCGGTGCCGCGCCAGAAGGCAGCCTCGTACAGCATCTCGCGCACGAACGACAGATCGCGATCGGCGAGCGGAAGGACCGACAGGGAAGCCACGACACCGAGTCTGCCAGCCCGACGATCACGTCCCGTTGAGAGGTGGAAATTCGGGTTGACTCTCAGCGATGTTGGGCAGCCTATGCGGCTGGTAGTTCGGGGGTCTGGATCGTGTCGATCTCCTCGGTGTCGGTGGTGTTGATCTTGGCCATGGAGCCCTCGGAGAGGTAGCGGCGGTCAGCGACCTGCCAATCGTCGTGGACCTCGGCGAGCGCCATCACCGGTCCCCGGTGGTTGTGCGTTGCTCGCACGTTCTGGTTGGGTTGTGACACTCAGGCCAGATGGTGAGCGTGTAGCAGGGTGATGCCGACCGCTACCGGATCGGGGACGGGTTTGGGGGCGCCACCAGACTTCGTGTCGTTCTGCCGCGAGGAGCAGCCTCGACTGGTAGCGGCCCTGGGCGTCTACTTGGGCGCGCGGGAGGTGGCCGAGGAGCTCGTTCAGGAAGCGTTGCTGCGTGCGAGCCAACGTTGGTCCCGGGTCCGACACCTGCAGCGTCCAGGGGCGTGGGTCCGCCACGTGGCGTTCAACCTCGCTCGTTCGCAGGTGCGACGGTGGCGGGCTGAGCAGCGAGCCGCGGCTCGTCATGGCGAGGTACCCCCCGTGCATCACGATGCCGACGGGGCGGAGGCGGCCGCGGTTCGAGCGGCCGTTGCGGCACTGCCCGAGCGGCAACGTCGCGCGCTGGTCCTTCGTGCGGTGGTTGGCCTGGACGTGGCAGCGGTCGCCGAAGAGATGAACGTCAGCAGCGCTGCGGTGCGTTCGCTGACGAAGCGAGCAACGGCCGCCGTGCGGGTGCAGCTCGACGCCCCACCCGCGTCCGGGATGCCCCGGGCTCGCGGTGAGTCCCACGATGGTGAGGAGGCCGACCGTGCCAGGTGATCGCGATCTCGACGCCAGGATCCGCGCAGCCGCACCGACGGCGCAACGGCCGCTCGACGCCGCTGGCTTGTGGCAGCGGGGCCGGCGTCGACGCACCGTGATGCTCACCGCCGCGGGTGGTGCCGTGATCGCCGCGGTGGCGGTCGCGGTCGCACTGACCGCGCCGGTGATGCAACCCTCCCAGCTTTCGGTGTCCGAGCAGCCACCCGGCGAGATGCCCGATGACGCTGAGCAGCCTGGGGACGATGGGTCGAGCGTGGACGACCTCGAGCTCGCTGCGTGCCCCGACCCCGCCGGTCTCGTCGAGGCGCCTTCCCGGCCCGAGGACCGTCTGCATGACCTACTGGCCGGCAGCGACACGCTCACAGACGTAGCCGACGGCGGGGGCCGGTACGAGATCCAGGCGAAGCGCGTGGAGGAGGCGACGGTGCAGCGGTGGCTGGCCGAACGCTGCCATGGGGCAACGGCCGACAGCGCCTGGTCTGTCGTTGCCTGCCCCGCCGGCAGCGACCAGTGTCACGAGGCAGGCGACCCCTCGGTGCGCTGGTTGGTAGTGCCCGTCGATGATGGGTGGCAGACGGTGGCGCTGGCCCCGGCCCATCTCGACGACCCGCTCGCGGGCGCCGATCCAGCCGAGACGGAGGAACCCAGCTGTCCGCCGTCCGATGACCGACCTGAGGGGCCGGCGGTGTGGTTCGTCTGCGCAGGAGAGCTGCCCTTCGGTGGAGCACAGCCGGACGTGTCGGGGATGGCACCGGTCGCAGCGGACGAGGACGGCGACCCGGTCGCGCTCGTCGAGGCGCTCGCCGACGGGCCACCCGGGGGCGCTGACCCGCCGATGGACGCCTGGTCCGGCGCCGAGCATCTCCGTGAGGTCAGCGTCGAGGACGGCACGGTGACCCTCGACCTCGACCGGGACGCCCAACTCCACCCAAGCGGTCTGCTCGCCGGCCTGGTGACCCCGGTCCAGGCGACGCTCGCCACGATCGACGGCGTCGCCGAGCTGCGCATCACCCTCGAGGGCAGCTGCGCCGCCGCTCGCCGCTCCGGCGAGCTCTCGACCTGCCGCTTCGAGGTCGGCGAGGCCTGGCGAGACGAAGTGCACAGACCCAGTCGATGACCTACTCCGCCGGCCCCGTGCCGCCCGGCGACCTCGCCGCACCCCCACAACCCTTCCTGAGCGGCGAGCCCGGGCCCTCAGCATGGTCGTCGGCCTCCACACCGGGTTGTCACGGAACACATCGCCGAGTAGTCCAAGACACCAACGCACTGATACCCCGGAACGGCACCCAAACCGGGCGACAACCGCCGGTATTGCTATGTGCGGAGCGGCGATAGCAGCCACCCCGCACGAAATCACGGTTGCGTTGCGGGTCTGCGTGCCGGGTCGTCGCCGATCAGCCGTTGGCAGGCGGGCGCAGGACGGATGAGCCCAACTGCGAGCACGCGACCAACGCGACCTCGAGGGCGATGCGGTCCTCCTCCAACGGGCGGCCACGGATCTCCTCGGCGCGCTGCACCCGGTAGCGCACGGTGTTGCGATGGATGTACAGGCGCCTGGCCGTCTCGACGGAGACCCCGCCCGTCTCGAGGTAGGTGCGAACCGTCTCACGCAGCCGCGCGGTGGGTTCGTCGTCGGTCGCGAGGTCACCGAGGGTGCGCTGCACCCATGCCCGCAGGTCGTCGAGGTTCTCCGACAGCAGCGCCGCCAAGCGCACCTGGGTGAAGTGCGTGTCGCGCTGCGTCGGGGACGCGGTCTCGGCGACCGCCCGAGCCTGCAGCGCCTCGCGGTGCGTCGTACGGAAGCCGTGCAGGTGCCGGGCCGGTTCACCGATCGCGACCCGCACCGCCGGGCAGCGCTCGATGACGGGGGAGAGGTCGACCTCACGCGCGGCGTCCTCCGTCGGCGCGGTGAGCCAGGCCCAGAGGGTGTGCGCATCCGCGGGGACCACGAGCGTCTCGGACGGGCCGACGTCGTGCAATGCGCGGGTGGCCTCGTCCATGTGTGCGGCGGCGTCGTGCTGCTCGCGCTCGAGCCAGAGCACGACACCGACGTGCCAGCGGTGCATGGCCCGCCCGACCATGATCTCGGCGGTGGCCTCATCCAACGACGTGTCCGAGAGCACGGCCCGGATCCGGGCGGCGCGGGCGGCATCCGTCCGCTGTGCCCACAGCTCACGTTCCTCGGCGTAGATCTCGATCAGCGCCTCGGAGACGCGGTCGACGTAGTCCACGACGAAGCTCACGACCTCGCTGGTGGCTCGCTCGAGCTGTTCGGGACTGCTGACCCACGTGGCGAGCCGCTCCATGAACCACTGGATGAAGCGGTGGTCTCCCAGCCGGTAGGCCCGCAGCAGCGCCTCCACGGGCAGATCGCGCTGCGCGAGCCGCTGCGCGTACGCCGCTGCAGGGGTTGGCACTTCGATCTGGTCGACGGCGATCCCGTGGCGTAGTGCCTCGAACATCACCGAGAGGTTCGAGGCGGTGCTGGCGACCAGCAGCTCGCGGATCGCATCGTCGCCGTGGAGCTCGGGGATCTTGTCAAGGAAGATGCGCTCGAGCTCAGCCGTCCGTTCCGTGACCTCGGTGTTGAGCTGCCCGGCGACGTCGGCGATGGCGTCACGCACCACCGCTTCGTCGCGGCCTTCGGGCCGTCCCGTCGGCCGTTTGCGCTGGACCGTCGGGCGCGGTGGTCGCCCCGGGTCCGGCATCCTCGCCACCGTCGACACGATCGCCTCCTCTCCCGCTCGTCACGCTACTGGACCACCGTGCGTCCGACGGACAGCGCGGCCGCACGCGCCGTTCCGTCACTCGCCCGGTGGCGCCTATCGCTCCCGGCTGGCGAGGTACCGCAGCGCCGAGCGGGCAGCGTGCCAACCGCACATGCCGTGCGCTCCGGCGCCCGGGGGCGTCGCTGCGGAGCACAGGTACACACCGGGGATCCCGGTCGCGTACGGGTCGAGCGCTGGCCGGGGCCGGAACACCAGCTGCCACGGGGTGTTGGCCCCGGTGACGATGTCGCCCCCGACGTAGTTCGCGTTGTCTCGCTCGATGTCGACGGCGGAGCGCACCCTGCTCCCGCGGATCCGAGCGGCGAAGCCCGGCGCGTACGCCTCGATCTGCTCGACGATCACCTGCGTCGCGTCGCCTCTCCATCCCGCTGGTACGTGGGCGTAGACATCGACCGGGTGCACACCGTCGTGGGCGCGATCGGGGTCGGCGACCGACTGCTGTGCTACCAGGACGAAGGGTCGTCGTGGCATCCGTCCACGCCAGACCTCGCGCTCGGCAGCCGCGATCTGCTCGATGGTGCCGCCCACGTGCACGGTCCCGGCGCGGCAGCTCGGCTCGTGTAGCCACGGGACGCCACCCTTCACGGCGAAGGCGACCTGGAAGGCCGCCGGACCGTGCCGGAACCTGCGATACGCGCGAGCCACGTGCCGAGGCAGCTGTCCCTTGAGGATGTGCGCGGCGGCGGACGGAGAGGTGTCGAGCATGACGACGTCCGCACCGGTGAGGTCACCGGAGCTGTGCACGGTGGTCCCCGTCTCGATGCGACCTCCGTACGAGGCCAGCAGCCTCGCCATGGCGGTGGTGATCGACGCTGAGCCGCCGACCGCCACCGGCCAGCCGTACCGATGCGCTGCGGTGCCGAGCGCCACTCCGATCGCCGAGGACATCAGCGAGCCCAAGGGCCGGAACGCATGGGCTGCCACCCCGGCGTAGAGCGCACGCGTCTCCTCGCGTCGCCAGCGACGTGCGAGCAGCGTTGCGGGCAGCGCCGCGTAGGCGCCGAAGCGTGCCAGCGCCAGCGGATGGCGTGGGATGTGGACCATCGGTTGCAGGAACTCGCCGGCGATCGCATCGAAGCGATCATCGAGCCGGCCGAACATCCGGCGGTATGACGGGCCATCGGCACCGAGCTCGCTGACGGTCCGGTCGACCGAGCGCCACACCGCTGCGCCGCGTCCGTCCTCGAACGGGTGGGCGTACTGCACTTCCGGCCAAGCCCACGTGAGCCCGTGGGCGTCGAGCGCGAATCGGCGGCCGAAGGCGTTGTCGACCGCCAACGGGTGGAACCCCGAGCACTCGTCGTGCAGCAGGCCCGGCAGCGTGACCTCGCTGGAACGCGTGCCGCCGCCGATGGAGGCGGATGCTTCCAGGACGGTCACATCCGCTCCACCGGCGGCGAGGGTGACCGCCGCCGCGAGGCCGTTGGGTCCACTGCCGACAACGACTGCGGTCGTCACCGCGTCAGCTCGTCACCGTCTCGGACTCCGCGGGTCGCCCAGCTGGTGCCTCGTGCCCGTCAGCTCCGCCCACCGGTGGCTCGTAGCCCGGCTTGCGCCAGGTGACCGTGTAGTCGATGGGGCCGTTGGGCAGCCACGGCTGCTCGTTGATGGCCGCCTCGACCTCGTAGTAGCCACGCTCCACGACGCCGAGCGCGGCGTCGATCACCTGGTACTCGAGCTCCTTCTTGTGCAGCGGCTGGGCCTCGGTCCACACGACCACGAACTCGCCGGGCTCGAAGTTGCACCGCTTCTGGATCGCTTCGATCGTAGCGTGGTTGAACAGGTGTCCGTCACCGAACTGCCAGCCGACGAAGAACGTGCAGAGCATCTCGCCTTCGCGGAAGCGGTAGTTATCGAGCTCGTCCACGTGATCCATCATGAGCGACATGTGGCCACGGCCCTGTGAGTTCATGAGCCGGAACGCGACCGTCTTCTGGAGGAAGATCTCGGCTGCTTCGGACCCGAAGAGCTTGGTCAGCTGCCGCCGCTGGCTCGGGATCTCGGTGATGAAGTCCGGGTTGTCGAGCTTGTCCTCGCTCCCGTTCATGCGGAAGGCCATCGTCGCCGACGCCCAGTTGCCGGCGTACTGGCGCATCGAGATCAGGAAGGAGATCAGGTCGGGCCGGAAGTTGCCGACGAGCGGGCCGGTCAGCGTCAGCAGCACGGCCCCGACGACGATCCAGGGGCTGCTGGCGTCCCACACGGCGAACCCGTCACCAGCGAAGAAGCCGAGGAAGACGAAGGGCGTCGCGAAGGCGAAGAACAGGTTCCACTCCTGTGGCATCGCGAGCGCGAACATCGAGTAGATGAACGCGTGGAAGATCACGAACCCGATGGTCGCCAGGACCGTGACCGTCCAGTTCGTGGAGAACAGGATGACGAGCGGAAGGGTGAACTCGACCACGGTGCCCAGGATGTGAGCGAAGAACCACGCCGTGCGGGACGGGAGCATGTCGTCCGGCGGGTTGCGGTACAGCGACCGCCGGAACCTCTGCGACCGGTTGAGCGGTGCGTTGGTCAGCATGGCCTGGACGGTGGGCGTGAAGTGGTGTCCGATCTTGGAGAGGAACGCGCCCCACCACACCGCGAACATCGCGATCTTGACGACGATGACCATGTCGACCGAGCCGGCCGCGTAGCCCGTCAGGACGCCGAAGCCCAGCAGTGCCACCGAGTACTGCTCCGGTCGGGAGGCGAGGAAGGTGACCTTGTCACGCAGCCCCAACAGGATCTGTAGCGCCACGTACGCGACGAAGGGCCACATCGGCAGTAGGCCAACCTCGCTGTAGGCGGCGGCCGTCTGCTGCCCGGGGGCGGTCAGCCCCAGCAGGAGCACGAGCAGCATCGCGACGTAGAGCATGACATCGATGGGTCGGCGCTCGTCGCCCTTGGTGAACGGCACCTTGTCCGGCCACGGGGGCAGCCGCAGCGTCCCCGTTCGGACCCAGTAGCGGTACCCGGCGGTCATCGGCTCGAACTTGAACGCCAGCGGCCCCCACGATTCGTTGAAGCCGGTGGCCGACCACAGCACCACCCAGAGCATGGCCTTCTGAAGGACGATCAGCTCCCCCCACCACGCGCTGAGCTCCATCAAGGGCAGCTCGGGGGTGGTCAGCCCGATGACCAGCCAGCCGCCGATGAAGAAGAACAGCCCCTTGAGGAGGTACAAGGTGTGCATGATCTTCGGTGCGCCGAACCCGTAGTCGATCCAGTGCTCCTGGAGCAGCTTCATCCGTTCCATCGTCGGGATGGACTCGAACTCCGCCGGATCGACCGGTGGTAGATCTCCCTGTTTGAATCCCACGAGCAACTCCCTCCTTGATTCTGGGGCTCCACGCTCTCCCGAGCCCTGGGTCGTAGCGGCGGCTCTCGCACCGCCTGGTGGCGCGGCGCTCAGCTCGCCCCGAGCGCTAGCCGGCCCTGTCTCCCACGGCGACGCTCGCGGTCACCCGACGGTCGCTTCGAACGACCGGCGCAGGGCTGGCTTGTCGATCTTGCCGACCGGGTTGCGCGGCAGCGCCTCGACGATCTCAACCTCGACGGGGACCTTCACCCGCGTCAGGCTGTCGCGGCAGTGCGCCAGCACCTCGTCCTCGGTCAGGGGCGTGTCCGGGTACCGCGTCACGAACGCCACGGGCACCTCGCCCAGCTCTTCGTGCGGACGGCCGACGACGGCGACCTCCAGCACGGCGTCCAGCTCGGCGATCGTCGCCTCGATCTCCTTGGGGTAGAGGTTCTCGCCACCCCAGATGATCATGTCCTTGATGCGGTCGACGATCCTGAGGTAGCCGTCCTCGTCGAGACGGCCGACGTCGCCGGTGTGCAGCCAGCCGTCCCTGATGGTCGCAGCGGTGTCCTCGGGCCGGTTCAGATAGCCCTGCATCACCGTTGGTCCGGCGATCACCACCTCGCCGTCGTGGCCGACCGGGACGTCCTGGCCGTGATCGTCGACGACGCGTAGCTGCTGACCCTCGATGACTGGGCCGACCGTGCCGATCTTGCGTTTGCCGCGGATGGGGTTGCACGTCGAGGCGCAGGTCGCCTCGGTGAGTCCGTAGCCCTCGACCATCACGAAGCCGAACCGCTCCTCGCAGCGTCGCATCAGATCCTCGGTGATGGGCGCGGCGCCACAGACCGCGAACCGCAGCGAACTGGTATCGGGGATGGTCTCCTCGGGGAGGGCGGCCAGCCGTGCGTAGATCGTGGGGACCCCCGAGAAGTAGGTCGGTCGCTCGCGGGCGAGCAGCTCGAGGAAGGGCTCGGGCGCGAACGTGCCCATCACGGTCGTGCGCGCCCCGGCACTGAACGGGGACACCACGCTGACCAGGATCGCGTTGACGTGGAACAGTGGCAGGATCAGCAGGCAGTGGTCCTGCTCGCTCAGCTCGAACTGGTGCACCATCTGCGCGGCCATGGCGGCCACGTTGGCATGGCTCAGCATCACGCCTTTGGGGCGGCCCGTGGACCCCGAGGTGTAGATCAGCAACGCGACCGCTTCGCGCGCCTCTTCGCCGGGAGGTGGGGGCAGCGCGTCGAGATCGTGGCGGTCGACGTCGAGGTCGTCGACCGCGATGGTCGGAACCCCGGCGTGCGGTGCGTCGGCTCCGAGGTTGACCAGCAGACGGGCACCGGAGTCGACCAGCTGGTGCTCGGCCTCCCTCGCGGTGAAGGCGGGGTTGACCGGTGTTGCGGTCGCACCCAGACGCCAGGCCGCGAACAGCACCAGGACGAGCTCGAGCCGGTTGGGCAGCATGACCGCCACCACGTCACCCGCTTGGACGCCCTCCCCGCGGAGCTGTGCGGCGACGACGTCGACGCGGTGGCGGAACTGCCCATACGTCAA
>JBKGZF010000021.1:0-13758 GCA_046545715.1 Nitriliruptoraceae bacterium
CACCAGGGTCAACCGGGTCAACAGGGTCAACAGGGTCATCGGGGTCTTCACGAGCGTCGCGCTCCTCGGGTTCGTCCGGGAGCCGCACGTCGAGATGGTCGGCGGGATGGAAGGTGTCAGCCCGCCGCGATGCGCCGTAGAGCAGGGCGGCCGCGAGCGCGCCGAGCACCGCTCCGGTCAGCACCGAGGCGACCGGGTCGAAGCCGAGGAAGGTCCCCAGTCCGCCGACGGACAGCAGGACGATCAGCAGGGCCAGCAGGCTCGCGCGCAGTGTCCGGTTCACGTCAGTGCTCCTGCTGGTCGATGCGCCGGCGACGCCGTACCGCGGCGGCGATCACGACCAGGCCCGGCAGGCCCGCGGCGAGCACGAGCAGCAGCAGCTGCCCGAACACACCGGGCTCCCCGAGCAGCTCCGGTGCCGTGAGCACCATCAGTACGACGACCGCAGCGAGTCCAGACACGACCCACAGCAGGGCCCGAGCGAGCGCGCCGGACTCGCCGGCGGCCCGTCGTCGCGAGCCCGTCCGGTCGCGGTTGATGCGGGGGGAGGCAGGCCTCACCTCAGACATCCAGCGTCGCGTACTTGGCGTTGGCCTGGATGAAGTCCCGGCGCGAGGCGACGTCATCGCCCATCAGGATCGAGAACATCTCGTCCGCGGCCGCGGCGTCGTCCATCGTCACCAGCTTCAAGGTGCGGTGCTGCGGATCCATCGTGGTGGTCCACAGCTGATCGGGGTCCATCTCGCCGAGCCCCTTGAAGCGCTGCACCTCGATCTTGCGCTCCGGTCCGACCTCCTCACGGATGGCCTCGAGGATCGCGTCGCGTTCCGGATCGGAGAAGGCGTAGGTCTGCTCCTTCTTGCGCGTCGGGTGGAACACCAGGTAGAGCGGCGGCTGGGCGAGGTAGACGTAGCCGGCCTCGATCAGCGGCTTCATGTGTCGGAAGAGGAAGGTCAGCAGCAGGGTGCGGATGTGGGCGCCGTCGACGTCCGCGTCGGCCATCAGCACCAGTTTGTGGTAGCGCGCCCGTGTCACGTCGAAGTCATCAGCGAACCCGGTACCCATCGCGGTGATGAGCGCTTGGACCTCGGTGTTGGACAGGATCTTGGGCAGGCGGGCCTTCTCCACGTTGATGATCTTGCCGCGGATCGGCAGGATCGCCTGCGTGCGCCGGTCCCTGGCCATCTTGGCCGAGCCACCTGCCGAGTCCCCCTCGACGATGTAGAGCTCGGACTCCCAGGGATCGCGCGTCTGGCAGTCGGCGAGCTTGCCGGGCAGCGAGCTCGACTCCAGCAGCGACTTGCGCCGGGTCAGGTCGCGTGCCTTGCGGGCCGCGATGCGCGCCTGGGCCTCGCCCTCGGCCTTCTGGACGATCAGCTTGCCCTCGGCCGGATGCTCCTCGAGCCACTGCGCGAGGTGGGAGTAGGTCGTGGTCTGGACGAACGACTTGATCTCGGTGTTGCCGAGCTTGGTCTTGGTCTGTCCCTCGAACTGCGGATCGCCGACCTTGACCGAGACGATCGCGACGAGTCCGCTGCGCAGGTCATCGCCGGTCAGTGCGTCGACCTCCTTGGAGCGCAGCAGGCCCTTGTCCTTCGCCCAGCGGTTGATCACCGAGGTGATGGCGGTCCGAAAGCCCTCCTCGTGCGTGCCACCCTCGTGGGTGTTGATCGTGTTGGCGAAGGTGAGGATCGAGTCGTTGAAGTCGTTGATCCACTGCAGGGCGATCTCGACCGAGTGGGCGACGTCCGGGCCGATCTCCTCCGATTCGAGGTGGATGGGCTCGTGCAGGCCGTCCTTGTTCTTGGTGGTGCGGATGTGGTCGACGAAGTCGCGCAGGCCGCCGGGGGCGTGGAAGACGTCGACGTGCGGCTGCTGGTCGTCGGTCCCCGCATCGGGATCGGGGCGCTCATCGGTGACCACGATCTTCAGTCCCGCGGTGAGGAACGCCGTGTCACGCAGCCGTCGCCCGATCACCTCGCGCGAGAAGTTGATGCCCTCGACGAAGATCTCCTCGTCGGGCCAGAACGTGATCGAGGTGCCGGTGATCGGGGCCCCGGGCTCGTGCTCGGACAGATGGGGGTCGGCCTCACCGACCTCCTCGATCGGCCCGTCGGGCACGCCACGCTGGTAGGTCTGACGGTAGAGCACGCCGTCACGACGGACCTCGGCGACCAGGCGCTTCGACAGGGCGTTGACCACCGAGATGCCGACGCCGTGCAAGCCCCCGGAGACCGCGTAGGCCTGCCGGTCGAACTTGCCGCCGGCATGCAGGACGGTGAGCACCACCTCCAGAGCCGAGCGCCCCTCCTTCTCGTGCAGGTCCACGGGGATACCCGAGCCGTCGTCGGCGATGCGCACACCGCCGTCGGCCAGCAGGGTCACCTCGATCCGCGAGCAGCGACCAGCCAGGGCCTCGTCGACCGAGTTGTCCACGACCTCCCAGACCAGGTGGTGCAGCCCCCGGGAGCCCGTCGTGCCGATGTACATGCTGGGACGGCGGCGTACCGCCTCGAGGCCCTCGAGGACGGTGATGTTCTTCGCGCTGTAGCTGCCGTCGTCGTGAGCGATCGACGCGGACGGCTCCGACGTGGAGGTGGAGGCAGCAGCCAAGCTTGGGGCCTTTCCCAGCGGTAGACAGGGAGGTGCGCACGGGGTCGGCACAGCCGACCCGCAGCCCCCGGCCCCGAGCCGATGACGCGGCTGATGACGCGGTCCGTGGCGGGGAGGGGCGGGCGTGCGGTATCCACGAGTCTACCAGGGCGGCCTTGCATCCTCGGTGCATTCAGACCGCCTGTGGACGACGCACCCCCTTCCGCGCTACCCCTCCAGCGGGAAGGGGTACCGACGGCTCGCAGGCGATGAGGAACGCTCGAGCGGCCATCGCGCTGCGATCGCTCAGGTACCGCTGACCTCCTCGGCCAAGGCGGTCATGCGGTCCTGGCCGATGATCCCGGCGATGCGCGCCGCGACCTGTCCCTCGCCGTCGAGCGCCACCCAGTAAGGGGTCGCGGTCAGCCCGTAGGCCTGGGCGATCGAGGAGTCGGCGTCGTCGACGATGACGGGCTCGTCGAACCCGTTCTCCTCGAACCAGTCCTGTGGGGGCCAGTTCGGTCGGGTGCGATCCAGGCTGGTCGAGACCGACACCAGCTCCACGTCATCGGGCAGGTTGCCGGCGTCCAACCAGTCCACCAGGTCAGGCATCTCCTCATTACATGCTGGGCACCACGAGGCCATGAAGGCGATCAGCTGCGGCTGTCCCTCCTCACCGAGGCCGACCGGCTCACCATCGAAGCCCTCGCCGGTGACCTCCGGCGCACGCGAGCCCGTCTCCGGGTCATCACTGGGATCCTCGGGCGCGGGCGAGAGTGACTCACCCTCGATCGTGGGGTCACCAGCGACGTCGTCCACCGAGGGGATGTCCTCGCGCTGCTCGGATTCGCCGACCGAGAGCACCCCGATGAGCACCGCGAGGGCGAGGACCGCGACCCCGACGCCTCCCAGCAGCAGGCGCTGACGGCGCTGCTGGGCGTGCTTGGCCTGCTCTCGGGCCTCGCGGTCGGCCTTGGCGCGGGCCTTGCGACCGGTGGTGTTGCTGCTCATGGCGGGTGCTCCGTGGGTCGTTGAGGCGGTGGGCTGGCGAGGGTGGGTGGTCGCCGCTGGTGGCGGAGCTCAGGTGCTCGTCTCCGCACGCTGACGTACGACGAGGCTGAGCAGGGCGGTCGAGACGAACCCGATCAGCGCCATGGTCGGCAGGGTGAGGAAGCCGAACTCCCGGACCCAGATGATCGAACAGGGTGCCACAGGATCGCAGGCACCACCCAGCGCCGGGTTGTTCTCGATCGCGATGTGCCAGATCGAGACCGCGGCGCCGATCGCCGCCAGCGGCAGGCTGGTTCGCCACACCTGTCGGTCACCACGCAGGGCGGCGACCCCCAGCACGATCACCAACGGGTACATGGCGATGCGCTGGTACCAGCACAGGGTGCAGGGGGCGTAGTTGGCGACCTCCGACATGAACAGCGAGCCCCCGGTCGCCACCGCGGCGATCGCGGTGGCGGTCGGCAGTGCCGCGACGTCCAGCCAGCCCGGGATCCGGCGGCGCACCAGTGCCACCGTCGAGACGAGTGCGAGGACGATGGCCACGAGCGCCAGGATCCCGAGGATCCGTTCGGTTGCAGCGATCACGTCACGCGCCTCGAGGGTCGGTTCGGGGTCCGTGGTAGGGCGCCATCGGCGGTTCCCGACGTCGGGTCCTCACAGGGTGGGGAGGATACGACCGGTGGGAGCGGGCTGGCCACAGCCCCGCCACGGCCAGCGTGTCCCGATCGGGATCCGTCGGCATCGGGGCACGCCTTCCTCCGGCCGAGCGGGTCGCCCTGCCTAGTCATCCTCACCGACCGGGCCGACGGTGATACGGATCTCAGCGACGGTTCCAGCACCGAGCACCTGCTCGGCGTTGGCGAGCATGCGGGGTACGAGGTAGCGCAGCTGGGTCGCCCAGGCGGGCGTCGCCGCTCGCACGACCAGCGTCCCCCCGGCCAGGCGGATCGGTTCACAGTGGGAGACGAGCTCGGTACCGACGATCTGGTCCCACAGCGACTCCGCGCGCCACGCGCCGAGACGTTCGGCCCAGCCACGCTGATCGATGAGGTCGCTGAGGGTGTCGCCGAGCGGTGTGGGTGGCCCCACCCGACGCAGCCCGTCGGTCCCCTCCTCGGGCACGGTCCAGTCATCGTCGCCCGGGGGCGCGGGATCGAACGACTCGCGCTCGAGCCGAGCCCGCCGGCGGGCCTGCTGACGACGACGCTGCTGGTAGACGTCATGGGTCGCATCGACCCGCCCGGCCCGGCGGACGGCCCCGGCATCGGAGCGATGATCACCACGGCCACCGCCACCGCCAGCGCTCATGCGACCCCCGACGTTCCCTCGACCCCGGCCGGCCCCTCGGCACCTCGACGGTGTAGCCGGCTGACCCCCTGGTCGTGCACCACCTCGACGCGCGTTCCCGACAGAGGGACGTCGCCGTCCACCGCCGCAGTGACGATGACCTGGTCGAAGTCGCCACAGGCAGCGGCCAGCTGGCGCCGCCGTGACCCGTCGAGCTCGGCGAAGACGTCATCGAGCAGCACCACCGGTCGATCGCCAACGTCGGCGAGCACCTGTGAGGTCGCGAGCTTGAGGGCCAGGGCCAGCGACCACGCCTCGCCATGGGAGGCGTAGCCCTTGGCCGGCAGCCATCCGATCGTCAGCTCCAGGTCGTCGCGATGGGGTCCGACCAGGGTCTGCCCGCGGTCGAGCTCCTCCTCGGCCGCCGCCTGCAGGGCTGTGCGGAAGGCAGCTGCGATGGGTGCGGTGTCGGGCACGCCCGTCTGCCCTTCGGCTGGGGTGCCGACCTCATCGCCGGCGCTCGACCGGTAGCGCAACCGGACGGGCTCGGTTCGATCGGCCAGCTGTCGGTAACGCTGGTCGGCCGGTCCCTGCAGCGCGCGGACAGCTGCGACGCGGGCAGCCAGCAGCTGGGTGCCGTGCGTCACCAGCTGCTCGGTCCAGACCTCGATCGTGGCCGTCGCCGCGCTGCGGGCCTCACCACGCAGCGACCGGGCCTGCTTCAGCAGTTGGTTGCGCTGCTTGAGGGCACGCTCGTACTCGGCCCGCGCCGCTGCGAAGGCTGGCCGGCGCTGTGCGAGCAGGTCGTCGAGGAAGCGCCGACGGTCGGCGGGATCGCCGCGGACCAGGGTCAGATCCTCAGGGGAGAACAACACCGCCCGCAGGACCCCCGATGCGTCACTGGCCCGGCGCACGTCCTGTCCGTCGACGCGCGTGCGGTTGCGGCGCCCGGACCCGATCTCGAGCTCCAGGGTGCGCTTGCGTCCCTCGTCGGTGACCAGGTGGCAGCGGATCACCCCGACCTCCGCGCCGACACGGACCAACGGAGCGTCGGACGCGACCCGATGGGACCTGCCGCTCGCCGCACGGTGGATCGCTTCGACCAGGTTGGTCTTGCCCTGTGCGTTAGGACCGACCAGGACCGTCACCCCGGGCGAGAGGTCGCACCGCACCTGGTCGTAGGAACGCACGTCGGTGAGGTCGAGCCGCTCGAGGAGCACGCACCACCTCCGAGACGGGCAGCCGGGATCAGTTGACCCTCATCGGCATCAGCAGGTAGGTCAGATCGTCCACGTCGCCGTCGTCGGCGTGGGGACGCAGCACCGCTGGCTTGAGCCCGTCACGCAGCTCGATGCGCACCTTGTCGGTTCCAGCGGCCTCCAGCCCGGAGAGCAGATAGGTCGGGTTGAACGCGATCGAGAGGCCCTCACCGTCCACCTCGGCGGGCACGGCCTCGGCGGCGTCACCCATCTCCTGGTTGGTGGCCTGCAGGTCGATCGACCCCTCATCGAAGGTCAGCACCAGCGGTGTGTTGGCCTGTCCCATCGCGACGATCGCGACGCGCTGCAGCGCCTCGGCCAGGCCCGCCCGCTCCACGACCACGGTGGTCTCATGGGCATCGGGCAGCAGCGCCTGGTAGTTGGGGAACGATCCCTCGATCAGCTTGGTGGTCAGACGGCGATCACCGAACAGGAACGAGACCTGGCCCTCCTCGAGGACCAGCGTGACCTCACCACCAGCCTCGCTGGCACCCTTGGCTGCCTCCTGTAGCGACCTGGAGGGGACCAGGGCGCCACCCTCGACCGGCTCCTCGAAAGCGACCGATCGGATCGCGAGGCGGTAGCTGTCGGTCGCAGCGGCGGTGAGACGGCCGTCAGCAGCGTCGAGCCGTACGCCGGTCAGAACGGGCCGCCCCTCGTCGCTGGAGGCGGCACGGGCAACCTGCCCGACCATGCGTGCGAACGCATCGGCCTTGATCGTGCCCTGTGAGGCCCCTTCAGCCGGTGCTGCGAGGCTCGGGAAGTCCTCCGCCTGCATCGCCCGGACCTTGAACGTCGCCCGGCCGCAGGTGATCTCGACACGCTCGCCGTCGCCGTCGAGCTGGACCGGTGCCTCCGGGAAGCGTCCGACCAGCTGCGACAGCAGCCGCCCCGGCAGCAACACGGTGCCGGGCGAGTCGATCTGGACCGGGATCGAGCTCTCCGCTGCGACCTCGAGATCGGTGGCACGACAGGTCAGCCGACCATCCTCGGCTACCAGCAGGATCCCCGACAGGGCCGGGAGGGTGACCCTGGCTCCCACGGTCCGGGTCGCCCACGTGACGGCGTCGGCGAACTCAGCACGCTCGGCACGCAGCTTCACGGTGTTCCTCGCTTCACGGTGTTCCTCGCTTCACGGTGTCGCTGGGTCGTCCGGTCCACAGCCGTGGTTGGAACTAGGTCTTTTCAGTAAGGGATCCATCACCGTAGTCGGGGCTGTGCAAGCTGTGGACGAAGCCCATCGTCGCAGGTCAAAGCGGTGGTCGCCCTGCTGATGGTGCTGTGAACACACAGGCCCGTCATCCACCGGTGGCTGAAGCACATCGATGTACCTCCACCGATCGGCGGATCCGTGCACCGGTCGTCCACCAACGGTCCCCAGGCCGTCTAGGGGTGACGGCCGGTGATACGTGGCCGGGCGATCCACAGCATCGCGTGGTCCATACACGCCGGATCCACGGGTCGTGGACAAGGTCATCCACCGGGTGTTGTGGACAACGGTCGACCGCTGCTGTGGGTCGGCGGGGTCCCCGTCCCGCCAACGAAGGCTCACCGGGTCCTCGCACGGGTTTTGATGCGGTTGGTGAGCTCCTGGACCTGGTCGTAGATGACGCGGCGCTCCTGCATGAGCGAGGCGATCTTGGACTTGGCGTGCATCACGGTGGTGTGGTCACGTCCGCCGAACGCCTTGCCGATGCGCGGCAGCGACATCTCGGTGAGCTCACGCGCGAGGTACATGGCGATCTGGCGGGCGGTGACCAGCGGGCGGTTCCGTGAGCTCGAGCACAGCTCCTCGACGCTCAGGGAGAAGTAGTCGGCCACCTCCTCCATGATCAGCTGGATCGAGACCTCCTGATCGCGGCCGTCCGGGAAGAGGTCCTTGAGGACCGACTCGGCCATGGCGGTGTCCGCGGGCGATTGCTGGAGGCTGGAGAAGGCGGCGACGCGGATCAGCGCGCCCTCGAGCTCGCGGATGTTGGACTCGACCCGTGAGGCGATGAGCTCGAGCACATCGGGGCCGACACCGAGCCGATCGGTCTCCGCCTTCTTGCGCAGGATCGCGATGCGGGTCTCGAGGTCGGGCGGCTGGATGTCGGTGATCAGGCCCCATTCGAAGCGACTGCGTAGCCGGTCCTCGAGCTGCGCGATCTGCTTGGGGGGACGGTCGCTGGAGATGACGATCTGCTTCTCGGCGTTGTGCAACGCGTTGAAGGTGTGGAAGAACTCCTCCTGCGTGCGTTCCTTCTGCTGGAGGAACTGGATGTCATCCATCAGCAGGACATCGGCCTGCCGGTAGGTGCGCTGGAAGGTGGTGATCCGGTCGTCACGGATCGCGTTGATGAACTCGTTGGTGAACTGTTCGGTCGTGACGTAGCGCACCGTCAGACGCGGGTAGAGGTTGCGCACGTAGTGGCCGATGGCGTGCAGCAGGTGGGTCTTGCCGAGCCCCGCCCCACCGTAGATGAACAAGGGGTTGTAGGACTTCGCGGGAGCCTCGGCGACGGCCGTGGCGGCGGCATGTGCGAAACGGTTCGACGAGCCGATCACGAAGTCGTCGAACGAGTACTTGGGATTGAGCTGGGAGTCCGGCTCCACCTCGGCGGGAGCAGCGCTCCTGCGGGTGGGTAGCTCGACCGTCGGTCCGGCAGGTCGTCCAGGGGCGTGCAACGGTTCGGAGCGGTCGCCGCTGGCCGCTGCGGGCCAGAGATCGTCCGCCGCCTCCTCGGGCCGTAGGTCGGCTGTGGACGTCGGTGCGCTCGCTGCGTGGCCGTTCGTCGCGGTGGACCCGGGAGGTGCTGGAGCCGGGATCGGGTTGCCGCCAAGCGGGCCGGGATCGGAAGGGCCGGTCTCGGCGTGCGAGAGCTGCTCCCCGCCGTCAACCGCCGCTGGCCGCGCGTCGGCGTGCGCCGTGGTCGGTGACGACGGCTCAGGATCGAGGTGACGATCGGTCGCACCTAGCGGGTATCCGTCGTCGGCCGTCGGGTCGTCGGCCGTCGGGTCGTCGGCCGTCGGGAACTCACCGTGTTCGGCGGTCGTCGTCGGGGATCGCGGTTCATCGTCCGCGGTATGCAACTCGGTGGGCTCGGGCCGCGGCGTGACGGTCAGTACGACCGACAGCGGCCGTCCTGCTGCAGCGGAGAGGGCCTCGCGCAGCGCCTCGCTGCAGTTGCGCTCGAGCCATTCGCGAGCGAAGGCGTTGGGACTGGCGAGCACGATCGTGTCGTCACTGAAGCCCACCGGCTGGGTGGCTGAGAGCCACTGCCGCTGAGCCGGGGAACCAACCCGGTTGAGGACCGTCGTGAGGCTCTCGCTCCAGAGGCTTTCGAGGTCGAGCGTCGACGGGTGTGACACGCTGACTCCTCACCGTGGTGGCACCAGGGGGTACCTGAGCGTCCGGATGGCGATGGGGATCGCCGGGTTGCGGACGGTAACGGGCCCCACGCACGTGGACACAGGTCGTCCACAGGGATATCCACACCTGTGGAGAGCTCTGCCCTCGCGTGGTGGCCCGCGGGCCGAACCGCGGTGGGGAAGACCCGCTGCTACGCCTCGAGACGAGCCCTGGCGTCCGACCGCCCCGTGCTGTCGCGGCCGGGTGCCTGTCGCGCTCCCGGCCCCAGAACGGGACGATCCAGCAGGCGGTTGGGGACCGTACACCGGACCGAGAGCGTCCTGCAACAGCTCGGTCGTTGTCGGCGGTGACCGCGCGGCGGCGAAGCCTGCGACCGCGCGGACGCGGTCGGCCGATCGCGGTGGCGCGATGCGGCGGGGACGATCCTCCACGCTCATCCCGCACGTATCTGGAAGGCTGCGAGACGGCGATCCGGCTGTCTGGTGACGAGGCCGGGAGTGTGCGCCGCGGCGGGGCGGTTGCCCGGCTCGCGCGCGCCCCGGTAGCCTCGCGAGGTCCGCTCGCACCGGCTGCCGTCGTTCGACATCTCAGGACCACCGCCTCACGCGTCCGTTCGCGGCGTCCGCCCGTAGGACCTGGACGGCGGGCCGGTCCTGCTGACGTTCTGCCGCGTGCTTCCAAGCGCCCCGGGAGGGCATGACGTGAAGCGCACCTTCCAACCCAACAACCGCCGCCGCAACCGTAAGCACGGGTTCCGCTCACGCATGAGCACCCGTGCGGGGCGACGCATCGTCAACCAGCGCCGACGCCGTGGTCGTAGCAAGCTCTCGGCCTGAGGGCGTGGGTCTGCCCGCGAGCATGCGGCTCCGTGACGGCCGCGAGGTCGTCACGGTGCTCCGTGGCGGCCGACATCGGGCTGGTCGCCTGCTCGCGGTCCATGCCCGTCCCCGCGACGCCCAGCACGACCCCGACCACGGGGACCGCACCTCTGGGGCCCGCGTGGCCGTCGTCGCCTCGCGGCGGATCGGTAGCGCGACTCGTCGCAACCGTGCCAAGCGGCTGCTGCGCGAAACCGCTCGCCGGCTGCCGCTGCGCGCTGGCTACGACGTCGTCCTGGTCGCGCGCGCCGCGTGCGTGGACAGCCACCTCGATGCGGTGTACGACGAGTCCCTCAAGCTCGCCGCGCAGCTCGACGTGCTCGAGGCCGGGGCAGCGAGCCCTGGTACCGCCGCTGACGCTGAGCATGAGCGGCTGACCGTGGCCGGTGGTCCCGGTTCGGTGCGGAGGAGCCACAGGTGAACACCGACCGCGATGCGACAGCCCAGCGACGCAGGCGTTCGCCCGTGGCTTGGCTGCTGATGGTCCCCGTCACCCTCTACCGCTGGACGGCGCCGTTTCGGGTGTCGCGCTGCCGCTTCTACCCTTCCTGTTCGACCTATGCCGTCGAGGCGTTGGGCGAGCACGGCGCGCTGAAGGGTCTCTGGCTCGCTGTGCGCCGCGTGCTGCGTTGCCACCCCTGGAACGTCGGAGGCATCGATCCGGTGCCCCCGCGCAAGGGCACGCGGACCGGGCTCGCCCACGACCATGCACAACAGCCGCACCTGGCCGATCCGCCCGCGTCGGCGGGTCGGCACCCGACGAGGAAGTAGCCGTCCGTGATCGAGACCATCGGCGACCCCGTACGCGCCTTCTTCGAGGCGGTCCTCACCTTCCTGCACGACATCATGGTCCCGATCTTCGGGGTCCAGAACAGCTGGGGGTGGGCGATCATCGCCCTGACCTTGGTCGTGCGCGTGCTGCTGCTACCGCTGGCCATCAAGCAGACGCGCTCCATGCGTGCCATGCAGGCGATCCAGCCGCAGATCAAGGAACTGCAGAAGAAGTACAAGGTCGACCGGGACCTGATGCGCAAGGATCCCGAGACCTACAAGGCACGCAAGCAGAAGCTCCAGCAGGAGCAGATGGCGCTCTTCCAGGAGAAGGGCGTCAACCCTGCTGCCAGTTGCCTGCCCCTGCTCGCCCAGGCGCCGATCTTCATCGCGCTGTTCTGGACGATCCGCCTGATGGACGAGCTCGACGATCAGCGGTTCTACTTCTTCACCTCGTTCATCCCCGACGATGTCGACCCTGGTGGGATCGCCGCGCTCGTCAGCGAGACGGGTTGGCCGGGCTGGCTGCTGATCGTGGCGATGTCGGGCTCGCTGTTCGTCTCGCAGAAGCAGATGATGGCGCGCAACCAGGCCACGGGCCAAGACGGTGGCCCGATGGCGCAGCAGCAGAAGATCCTGCTCTACGTCATGCCGATCTTCCTGGCGGTGGTCTCCTTCCAGTTCCCGCTCGGGCTGCTGCTCTACTGGACCACGACCAACGTGTGGCAGATCGCCCAGCAGGCCATCATCCTGCGCGAGGTGCAGCACGAGGCCGACATTGGTGAGCTCAGTGAGCACCCCGGTGGCGACGGCAAGCCATCGAGGTGGTGGCATCGGGGCGGTCGCAAGCAGGCGGACGAGCCGGATGCGCAGGGCAACGGCGCGGGCGGCGGACGCCTCTCCCCGGGTGCCTCGTCCGGGCAGAAGCCGATCGAGCCGGCCGGTGGAGCCGCGGACCAGACCAACGGATCCGGGCCATCACGGCCCGACGATGACGCGCCGAGCGAGGGGTCGGGCGAGACCACGGAACCCACCGATCATGTGCCACCCGAGGATGACCAACCACAGAGGCCGCGCCCACGCCGTGACCACCTGCCGCGCCGGGGTGGCGCCAACGACTGAAGCGAAAGGACCGTGTCGATGAGCCGCACCGCCAAGGGACGAGGCGAGGACCTCAGCACAGCGCTGACGGCCGCGATCGCTGAACTGGTTGACCAGGATCCGGAGAAGGTCGAGCTCACGCTTGACGCCCCCGGGATCGACGAGGTCAGTGGCGAGGTCCGTCTGGAGCTGAGCATGGCTCGTGAGGCGTCGACACCCCGTGGCGCTGAGGCCGAACCGGCTGCCGAAGCCATCGAGGAGGAACCGTCGCGCAGCGAGGACGCGCAGAAGCAGCCAGCTGATGAGGACGCCGAGGAAGCCACCGAGCTGACCGCCGAGGATCTCGACGAGGAGGCGGACGCGGCCGCCGATTTCATCGAAGGGCTGCTCGATTCGATGGATCTACCTGGTGATCTGCGGATCAAGCTGCATGATGACCACGCCGAGCTCGAGGTGATCGAGGTCGGCAGCGGTGCCCTGATCGGACGTCGTGGACAGACCCTGGAGGCGATCCAGGAGCTGGTGCGCTGCTCGCTGCAGCGGCAGTTCCAGCGACGCGCGCGGGTGAAGGTCGATGTGGAGGGCTACCGGGCCCGGCGCCTGGAGAAGCTGCTCGAGAAGGCGGAGGAAGCGATCGATGCGGTCCTCGATGGCGGGGAGGCCGAACGGCTCGAGCCGATGGACGTCTTCGAGCGCAAGGCCGTGCATCAGCTGGTCGCCGAGGTCGAAGGTGTGACCAGCCGCAGCCAGGGCCGTGAACCCGCACGGCGGGTCGTGATCGAAGCCGCCTGAGCTGGGAACGAACGTACGTTCGACTTTTTCTGGTCGAGGCAGCGAGCGCCCGGGTGTCGGGTGGGGCCGGGCGGCGTGGCGGCTGTGGATCGGTGCGGTCTTACCGCTGGGTCCTGTGGGGCTTCCTGCAGTGACATCGACCGGGCCGTCGGCTGCGGGTCGAACCCTCGCGGGTAGGTGTCGCTTCCGCGGAAGCGCCCGTCCTCTTCGGCGGCATCTGCGTACCTGCGCGTAGGGATCGACCGAGCGTCGTGTGGGATGGCTGCTGCTCCCCGTCGAGTAGCTACAGCGCCCCCGCTTCCGCGGAAGCGCTTGAGGTCTGCGGTGCCTATGGCCACGGAGTGTGTGGGTCGGAGTGTGTGGATCGGTCAGCGGGCTGGTCATTCCCGTCTGCCACCTGGTCCGGGCGCTGCTTCCGCGGAAGCAGCCGCGTGGGGGATGAGGTGGCAAACAGCTGGTGCCATCGAGGGAAGCGGCCGGAGCCACCCAGATCCACCCCGCGGAACCCAGCTGTGCCCACTCCAGCGTGGGGCCGTAGCGCCGAGCGTTATCGGCAGCATGGCAGGGCGCATCTCCGTCGGTACGAGTGAAGTGCCACAGGCGCGCATGCAGGTACGACGGGTCGATGACGGTGATCGGTACGGACTCCTGAAGCGGGGCAGGCGCGTGGGCAGGCAACCGTGCGTTCCGATGCCTGAAGTGCTGCGGGCTCCGG
>JBKGZF010000022.1:0-13703 GCA_046545715.1 Nitriliruptoraceae bacterium
CGCGCAGATCGTGCGCCGTGTATAGCGCACCCGGAAGGCGAGCACGTCGAGCCCACACAGGCCCACCGTGGGCAGCTGCCGGGCGGCGGCGAAGGTCTGCGCGGTGGCGATCCCCACGCGCAGCCCGGTGTAGAGCCCCGGGCCCAGTCCGACGGCGACGCCGTGGATCCGATCGACGTCGACGTCGGCCTGATCGAGGCAGAACCGGATCGCCGGGGCCAGGAAGCGGCCGTGACCGCGCGGCCGTCCCAGGCTCGCGGAGGCCAACACGTGGTCGTGCTCGACCAGCGCGACCGAGGTCCGCGACGTCGACGTCTCCAGGCTCAGCACGAGCATCCGTCTACCTCCAGGGGGCCAGCGCGGCAGCGAGCTCCTCGCAACGCACGTCCCAGCCCGGGCCATGACCGGTGACCGAGACCTGACGGGCCCCGTCCTCGGTGTGGGTGAGCTCGACCTCGAGATGGTCATCGGGCAGCAGCGCCGCGACCGCGTCACCCCACTCGATGCAGGTCACCGCATCGGGTGCCAGCACCTCGTCGCCGAGCTGCTGCACGTCGAGCAGGGTCTCGAGCCGGTAGACGTCGCAGTGCACCAGCGGCAGGCGTCCCGCGTAGAGCTTGACCAGCACGAACGTGGGCGAGGTCACCCGTTGTTCGATGCCCAGGCCGCGCGCCGCCCCCTGGACGAAGCAGGTCTTGCCGGCACCGAGCTCGCCGCTGAGCGCCACCACGTCCCCGGCCCGGAGCACCGGCGCCAGGGCGGCCGCGATCGCCCGGGTCTGGTCAGGCGAGGTCGAGGTGAGCGCGAAGCTGGTCACCGGGGCGGGCCCTCCTACGAAGGTGGTCGATCAGCGGCCCGGAGCGGCCGCCAAACGCCCCTCAGTGCTGTGTGGCGAGTCGCCTCGCCAGCTCTGAGCGCGCCTGCGCGCCAGTACCCATCCGTCCGTCGAGCACCGCGCGGGCGACCAGTAGATCGCGGCGGATCGCCTTGGCGGCCTCGGGCACGCCGCGGACGACGTCGACGGGATGGTGGGTCGGGATCAGCGTCACACCCCGGACATCCAGACGGTAGCCCGCCACGCGCTCGAGCGGGACCGAGCGGCCGAGCAGCACGCCCGTCGCCACCTCACCGAGCGCGACCACCACCTCGGGGGCGACCAGCTCGAGCTCCGTGTCGAGGTGGCCGGAGCAGGTCCGGATCTCCTCGGGGGTCGGCGCCCGGTCCTCCGGCGGCCGACAGCGGACCACCGAGGTGACGCGCACCGCCTGGCGGTCGAGCTCGGCGACGTCGAGCGCCTCGTGCAGGACGTTGCGCGCACCCCCGGCGAGCGCGACCCCCTGGAGGTCCTCGTGCCGCCGTGGCACGACCCCGACGATCATCAGCCGCGCGTGATCCGGCCCGTCACCTGTCACGGGGTTGAGACGCCCCGCATGGAGCGCGCACGCCTCGCACCCGCGCACCGCTCGTTCGTGTTGGCGCAACGTCCGCACGGACCCGCCGGCAGCCCCGGTGGGGGATCCGCTGGTCGGCTCTCGCGTCGTCGGCACCCACCCCTCCTGGCCGGGCCACCTCCCGGCCCTCGGCCGGCGAGGACCGTACCTCCCGTCGCGACGGGCTGCCGGCCCACGGCGATCGCCGACCCCGACCCCAGCCACCACGAGGTAGCGGGGGCGGTCACGGTGCGATCAGGCGGCGCCCGGGGCCCGCGCCTGCGGGCGCGGATCGGCGTCGACCGAGACGCGGCCCTCGAGGTGCTCGCGCAGCACCTCGGCGACCGCCTCGCCTGCCTCGAGCGGGCTCATGTGGCCGACGTCCGCGAGCTCGATGAGTCGGGCCTGCGAGCGCTCAGCCATACGCTGCGAGAGCGCGACCGGGGTGAGCCGGTCATGCGCGCCGACCATCAGGGTGGTCGGCACCTCGGCGAGCGCATCGAGACCAGCGTCCTCGTCCACGCCGAGCACCGCCGAGGCGAGACCGAAGACCACGTCGGAACCGCTCGACAGCGCCATCTGCTGGGTGAAGGTCACGATCCGTGGGTCCGCGTTGGGCCCGACCGAGGTCCAGCGAGCCACCAGGTAGGACAGGTCCGAGCTCGATCGGGTCAGCCGATCGGCGGCGCTGGTGACCTTCGGGTCACGCAGCGTCGGCACCGCGCGGCGCAACCCGCGCTCGAGCCGTGCGATGGTGCGGATGCCGAGCTCGAACCCGAGCCGCTCGGCCTTGGCCGACGAGGTGGTCGACAGCAGCGCGACACCGCGCAGCCGCTCACGCACCTGCGGGTGTCGACGTGCGGCGTTGAGCACCGTCATGCCACCGAGCGAGTGGCCGGCGAGCACCAGCGGGCCTGGGTCCGTCGCCGTCGCGATCACGCTGGCCAGGGCGTCACCGAGCAGATCGAGGTCGTAGTGCCCGTCACTGGGCGCGTCCGTGCGACCGTGCCCCGGCTGGTCGTAGGTGATCACCCGGTAGCGACCAGAGAGCCGCGTGACCACCTCGTGCCACACCCGGCCCGTGCAGATCCAGCCGTGCGAGAGCACCAGCTGCGGCGCGCCGCGCGGGCCGTAGGTCTCGATGGCGACGTCCAGCCCGTCCGGCCCGGCCACCCGGGTGAGCTCGCCGGCCAGGCTGCCGAGGGCCACCTCGCCCTCCTCCTCGGGGGTCGGTGGCACCAGCCGTCCCCGGACGATCGCGCGCTCGGCGACGAAGCCGACCGCCGCACCGCCGGCGAGCGCTGCACCGATCCCCGCAGCGAGCAGACCCCGTCGAGCCATCGCGCCTCCTCCTCAGCAGCTACGTCATCCGGTGTACAGGCGCGGCAGGCGCGCCGAGAGCCGGGTGACGATCTCGTAGGTGATCGTGTCCGCGGCAGCCGCCCACTCCTCCACCCGGATCCGCTCGGAGCCCTGCTCGCCGAGCAGGACGACCTCGTCACCGACCCCCGGCTCGTCGTCCCCACACCACACCAGCAGCTGGTCCATGGTCACCGCACCGACCACCGGCCGCCGGCGACCACGGTGCAGCACCTGGGCCCGGTTGGTCAGCGCTCGGGACACCCCGTCGGCGTAGCCGATCGGCACGGTCGCCAGCCAGCCGTTGTCGGGGGCGCGCCAGCGATGCCCGTAGGAGACGGGCGTCGCGGCCGGGACCCGCTTGACGTGCGCCACCTCGGACACCAGCCGCAGTGCTGGCCGTAGGCCATGGTCGTACGCATCCACCTCGGCGGCGGGCGAGAGGCCGTAGACCCCGATGCCCGGCCGGATCAGCTCGTAGCGCGAGTGGGGGTGCAACAGGGCGCCGGCGGTGTTCGCGGCGTGCCGCCACGTCGGTCGCAGCCCCAGTCCGGCGGCCTGCTCACACGCCGCGTCGAAGGCAGCGAGCTGCTCGGCCGTGGTCGACACCTGCGGCTCGTCGGCGCGGGCGAGGTGGGTGTAGAGCCCGTCGAGGCGCAGCCAGTGGGAGGCGCGCAGCTGCTCCAAGCGCTGCGTGAGCTCCGCAGGCGGGACCCCCACCCGGGCCATGCCCGTGTCGATCTTGAGGTGGACGGGGACGGGAGCAGCGCGTCCATGCCCGGCCGCATCGAGCACCGCGAGGAACGGACCGCGGTAGACGGTGGGGGTCAACCTGGCCGCCAGCAGCTCGGGCACCGCCGCGACCGGTGGCTCGGAGAGCACCAGGATCGGGGCCTCGACACCCGCCTCGCGCAGCTCGATGCCTTCCTCGACCAGGGCGACCGCGAGCCACGACGCGCCGGCCTCGACCGCCGCCTGCGCGATCCGCACGGCACCGTGGCCGTACCCGTCGGCCTTGACCACCGCACAGACCTCGACCTCGGCAGTAGCCGCGAGCGTCGCCACGTTGTGGCGCACGGCGGCGAGATCCACCTCGAGCCGGGTGGGACGCAGCCCGGTGCGCACCCGAACGGTTCTGGCGCTCATCGGGTCACCCCACCGGCCGCAGGCAGGTCCAGACCGAGCGCCGCCGCGGCTGGGTCACCGAGCACCACCGGCAGGGCGGCCAGCAGGTCGGTCGCGGTCGCCCGCGCACCGCGGTCCCGTCCGGCACACACGCCGGCCGCAGCGTGCCACCACACCGCCCGAGCCAACGCCAGCGGCACATCGTCGGCACCGGCGACCGCCGCGGCGAGGATGCCCGCGAGGGCGTCCCCGGTCCCGCCCGAACCGAGCGCGGCACTGCCGGCCGGTGTGACCCAGACCCGACCGTCCGGTGCTGCCACGAGGGTCCCGGGGCCCTTGGCGACGATGGTCGCGTCCAGCTCCCGTGCGAGCGCAGGGACCCGATCGACGCGCTGCTCCCACGCCTGCGACCCGTCCTCGCCGCCGCCGATGCGGGCCAGCTCGCGGACGTGCGGCGTGAGGACCAGCTCACCTGCGTGGTCGCCGAGCGCTGCGGGGTGCTCGCGATGCACGTTCAGCGCGTCGGCGTCCAGGACCAACCGCCGCGCGTAGTGGCGCAGGTGGGCGACGACCGAAGCCGCCCCATCGCCGTAGCCGAGGCCGGGGCCGGCCACCACCACGTCGGCCGCCGCGACCCGGTCCGCACGCAGCACCGACGCGGCCGAGGGGCCTTCGGTGTGGGTGACCGCGGTCGCGTCCACCGCCCCACCCTCATCAGCGGGCAGCCCGTGGACCATCACACCAGCGTCGCACCGGGCGGCGAGCTCGCTGCGGACCGGCTCGGGTGTCGCCATCGTGACCAGCCCGGCACCCGCCCGCAGCGCGCCGTCGGCGACGAGCGCAGCCGCTCCAGAGCTCCCCACCGCACCTGCGATCCCCAGGACCACCCCGCGCACGCGCTTGTCGGCGTCCACGGCCAGCCGCGGTGGCGCCGCGCCCGCGGCGGTCAGAACCGACCAGCCCGCACCGTCGGCGACGAAGCCATCGCCGAGCTCGCCGAGCACCACCCGGCCGGCGTGATCGGCGCCCGGGTGGAGCATCAGTCCCCGCTTGAGGCCACCGAAGGTGACGGTGAGGTCGGCGCGGACCGACCCCGGCGGTGCCGAGCCGTCGTCGGAGGAGACCCCTGAGGGGATGTCGCAGGCCACCACCGCCGTCCCGCCCTCGCGCGCCCGGAGCAGTGCGGCACAGGCTTGCCCGACCGCTCCACGTGGCGCGCCGCTGATCCCGGTGCCGAGCAGGCAGTCGACCGCCACGTCGCACCAGGCCAGTGCCGCATCCAGCTCACCGACCCCAGCGGTGGTACGCCCCCCGGACCGCAGCCACGCGGCACGGTTGGCGCTGGCCTCATCGGACGCCACCACCTCGACGCCGTCGACGGCCACGACCCAGCAGCGTGCTCCGTGCTCCTGCTCGAGTCGGCGCGCGGCGGCCCAGCCGTCGCCTCCGTTGTTGCCCTTGCCGACCACCAGCGCGACCTTGAGCCCGTACCCACGGCCGCCAGCTGCACCTACGACCCCGCGTGCGAGGTGGCCCGCGGCCCGCTCCATCAACCCCGCCCAGGTGGCGCCGGCCTGCACCGCAGCTGCATCCCCGGCGCGCGCGCCTGCGGCGTCCAGCAGCGCGAGTTCGCTCACGGTCATCGTCGGCATCCTGGGGGCGGTGGGGTGGCTCACTCCACCGTGACGGTCTTGGCGAGGTTGCGCGGCTGATCGACGTCCTCACCGCGGCGGGTCGCCACGTGGTAGGCGAACAGCTGGAGCGGCACGACGCTGAGCACGGGGGCGACCAGCTCGTGCGGCGGCTCGGGCAGGCTGAGCACGTGGTCGGCGTGCTCCTTGAGCTCGGCGGTCGACCCGTCGGTGCCGATGGCCAGGACCGACGCGCCTCGAGCCCGGACCTCCTGGATGTTGGAGACCATCTTGGAGAAGACGTGCCCCGCCGGCGCCAGGGCCACGACCAGTGAGCCCGGCTCGATCAGCGCGATCGGACCGTGCTTCATCTCCCCCGCCGGGAACGCCTCGGCGTGGAGGTAGCTGATCTCCTTGAGCTTGAGCGCGCCCTCCATGGCGATCGGCAGCCCGGCGTAGCGACCGATGAACATGGTGTAGTCGGTGTCCTGGTAGCGCTCGGCGAGGTCGCGGATCTCGCCGTCGAGCTCGAGCACCTGCTCGATCGCTGCCGGCACCTGCTGCAGCCGGCTGATGATGTCGGCGGTCTCGGTGGCGTACATCCGGCCCCGCACCTGCGCGAGGTACAGCCCAGCGAGCAGGCAGCCCACGATCTGGGTCAGGAAGGTCTTGGTCGCCGCGACCCCGACCTCCGGGCCCGCATGGGTGTAGAGCACCCCGTCGGCCTCACGGGCGAGGGTCGAGCCCACCACGTTGCAGATCGCCAGCACCGGCGCACGCTGGTCACGGGCGTGGCTGGCCGCGGCGATCGTGTCGACCGTCTCGCCCGACTGGCTGATCGCGATCACCAGCGTGCGCGGGTCCACGATCGGGTCGCGGTAGCGGAACTCGCTCGCCACCTCGACGTCGACCGGTATGCCCGCCCAGTGCTCGATCGCGAGCTTGCCCACCATCCCCGCGTGCAGCGAGGTGCCACAGGCGAGGATGAACACCTTGTCGACGCGGGCGAGCTCGCGCTCGTCGATCCACAGCTCGTCGAGGTGGAGCGCGGGACGCTCGTCCGGTTCGGCGGGCGTATAGCGGTCGAGCAGGGTGTCGTGGACGGCGAGCGGCTGCTCGTGGATCTCCTTGAGCATGAAGTGGTCGTAGCCCTGCTTCTCCGCGGCCTTCAGATCCCAGGCGACCGAGTAGTGGTGCGGCTGGCTCGGGGCACCGTCGGCATCGGTCACCTCGATGCCCTGCGGCGAGATCGTGGCGACCTGACCATCGAGCAGCGCCGCGACGTCGCGCGTCTGGGCGATCAGGGCCGCGACGTCCGAGGCGCAGTAGCCCACCCCGTCGGCATGGGCGACGATCAACGGTGCCTGCTGCCGGGCGACCACGATCGTCTCGGGATCGTCGGACGAGACCACGCACAGCGCGAACGCGCCGCGCAGGCGCGCGACCGTCCGGCGGACGGCAGCAGCGAGGTCCGGCTGCTGCTGACCGTCGAGCTCACGGGCGAGCAGGTGGGCCACCACCTCGCTGTCGGTGTCGGAGGCGAACCGTGCGTCGCCGAGCTCGTGCTTGAGCGCCTGGTAGTTCTCGATGATGCCGTTGTGGACGACCGCGACCCGCCCGGAGGGATCGAGGTGGGGGTGGGCGTTGCGGTCGGTGGGCGCTCCGTGGGTCGCCCAGCGGGTGTGGCCCACACCGGCGGTGGCCGACAGCGGCTGGCCGTCCAGGGCGTGGCGTAGCTCCTCGAGCTTGCCGGCACGCTTGACCACGCGCAGGTCGTGCTCACCGGTGACCACGATCCCGGCCGAGTCGTAGCCGCGGTACTCCAGGCGCTTGAGCCCGTCGACGATGCTCCCGACGGCGTCGTCACGACCGGTGATGCCGATGATCCCGCACACGTCGCCGCCCTCCTCGACACCGCTCCACTGCCCGCGGAGCGTGCGCCGGGGCAGCCTACCGGCGGGCCTCGCCGAGGCCGGCTGATGCCGGTCTCGGCGGTTCAGGCCTCGGTCGCCTGGAAGGTCTCGAGGATCGCCGCGAGGTTCTCGGTGACGCGGCCAGGAGGGACCCCGTACCACGCGCCGCCGAGCTGGATGTGATCGACGTGCGCCTCGATGTGGGGCAGCCGGTCGCGGACCTCGTCCGGCGTGCCGGCCACCGCGTAGCGCTCGACCGCCTCGTCGGGCACCGCTGCGGCCAGGGCAGCGGGATCGCCGTGGGTGCGCTTGAACACCTCGCGCAGCCGGTCGGTGAGCTCACCGTCGCCGTAGGCATCGAACACCGGGCGGTAGTTGGGGGTCGTGCCGTAGAAGCCGATCTGCTGCTTGGCCTCGCGCACCGCGACCTCGCGATCGTCGGCGATGCACAGGATCACGCCCTGGCAGACGGTGAAGTCCTGGCGCGAGCGGCCGGCCGAGGCCAGCGCCTCGTCGATACGTGGCAGCACGTCATCGGTGAGGTAGCGGTCGCAGGTGAAGGGATGGCCGAGGATGCCGTCGGCGTGCGTCGCCGCCACCCGGGTCATCATCGGGCCGACCGCCGCGACGTAGACGCGTGGCAGGCGCCGGTGGCTCGCGCTGCCGCGGCCCGTCAGCCCGGGACGCAGCACGCGGTAGAGCTCGCCCTCGAAGGTGACGTCCTCGCCCCGTTCCATCCGCCACACGGTCTGCATCGCCTGGACGTACTCGGCCATGCGCTTGGCTGGCTGATCGAACGCAGCCGAGAAGCGCTCCTCGACGATCCTCCTGACCTGACTGCCGAGCCCGACCACGAACCGGTCGGAGGTGAGCTCGTTCAGGTCCCAGGCCTGCATCGCGGTGATGGTCGGTGAGCGGGGGAAGGCCAGCGTGATGCTCGTCCCCACATCGATGCGCTCGGTCGCCTGGGCGACCACCGTCGCCTGGATCATCGACTCCCGCGAGGTCTCGGCGACCCACGCCGCGTCCAACCCCCTGGCCTCGACCTGGCGAGCGAGATCGCCGAGGGTCGCGTACGACCCGCCTATCACCACGCCACGTCGTGCCACGTGTCGGCCCTCCCGCATCCAGTTGGCTGCCTCGGCCCTCAGGCTAGTGGTCGCGGCGTCACCATCCGGCGTCCGTGCTCGGCGTCTGTGCTCGGTGTCGGTGGCACGCGATCGCCGTACGGAGCCGTCAGATCGTCAGGTGGTCGCGCACCTTGTCGGCGATCCGGTCGACCGTGAGCTGGGCGTCGTCCTGGGACTCGGCTTCGGCCATCACGCGGATCACCGGCTCGGTGCCGGACGGCCGCAGCAGCACGCGACCCCCATCGCCCAGACGCGACTCCTCGCTGCGCACGGCCTCCCAGACCGGCTCGCTGTCTGCCAGCCGGTCGCGGTCGACGCCGGTGACGTTGGTGAGTACCTGCGGCAGCCGCCGCATGACGGTGCTCAGCTCCTTCAAGGTGGCCCCGGTCGAGCGCACCACCGAGAGCAGGCGGACCGCGGTCAGGACACCGTCACCGGTCGTGGCGTGGTCACGGTCGATGATGTGCCCAGACTGCTCACCGCCGAGGTTGAGTCCGCGCTCGCGCATCGCCTCCAGCACGTAGCGGTCACCGACCCGGGTCTGGACCACCTCGATGCCCAGCTGCTCCATCGCGTGCCGGAAGCCGAGGTTGGTCATCACGGTGGTGACCACCGTGTCGTCGACCAGGGTGCCGCGGTGGTGCATCTGCCGGGCGAGGATCGCCAGGGTGGTGTCGCCGTCGACCTCGACACCCTCGTGGGTGGCCGCGATCAGCCGGTCGGCGTCACCATCGTGGCTGATGCCGGCATCGGCCCCGTGGGCCAGCACGGCCTCGCGAACAGCCTCGGGGTGGGTCGAGCCGCAGCGCTCGTTGATGTTCGCACCGTCCGGTGCGCAGTGGATGGCGACCACCTCCGCACCGAGCTGGCGGTAGACCTGCGGCGCCACCGAGGACGCCGCCCCGTTCGCCCCGTCGACCACCACCTTCAGCCCGGTGAGATCGACGTCAGCGATGCTGGCGATGTACTCGATGTAGCGGGCGACCGCGGCAGGGTCGGTCAGGCGACGTCCGAGCCAGGTGCCCTCCGGCCGTCGACCACTCCCGGAGGCGATGATGTCCTCGAGCCGCGCCTCCTCGGCATCGGTGAGCTTGTAGCCATCCGGCCCGAAGAACTTGATGCCGTTGTCGCCGACCGGGTTGTGCGACGCCGAGATCATCGCACCGGCCGCCGCCGAGGAGTGGCTCGTCAGGTGGGCCACCGCCGGGGTGGGCAGCACGCCGACCAGCACCGCATCGCCGCCCGCGGCGGTGATGCCGGCCACCAGCGCCGCCTCTAGCATCTCGCCCGACCACCGCGGATCTCGGCCGACCACGATCGACGGGCGCTTCTCGCCCTCGTCGTGCAGCAAGGTGACCAGGCCGCGCCCGAGCGAGACCACCAGCTCCGGCGTGAGCTCGACGTTGGCCTTGCCCCGCACACCGTCGGTACCGAAGATGCTGCCCACGTCGGTGTCACCTCGCTGATCGTCGCCACGGCCATCGATGCCGCGCTCGTGCCGGTCCCGGTCCGCCGGTCGTCAGCGTAGGCCCTGCGCGTGGGCAGGCCACCGTACGGGCGCACCCCGTCGAGCTCGCGTGTACATCTGGGCTCGCCCGCAGCCGCCAGCGCACACGCCGCTGGCCGGCCCCCCGATCGACGGAGCGTGCAGCGCCGCGAGGGACGGGCCGGGAGACGACGACGCCGCCCCACAGGGCGGCGTCGTCCATGGACGGGGCTCGGGTTCGCTCAGCGCTTGCTGAACTGCGGAGCCCGACGGGCCTTCTTCAGGCCGTACTTCTTGCGCTCGACCTTGCGGGCATCGCGGGTGAGCATCCCGGCGGCCTTCAACGGGCCGCGGTTCGCCTCATCCTCACCGACCAGTGCCCGTGCGATCGCCAGCCGCAGTGCACCGGACTGGCCGGTGGTCCCGCCGCCGTTGGCGCGGGCGATCACGTCCCACTGACCGTCCTGCTCGAGCACGCCGAAGGGTGCGAGCGCCTGTCCCTGCAGCTTCTCGGTCGGCAGGTACTCCTCGAGCGGCTTGCCGTTGACGACGTGCTGGCCGGAGCCGCGACGGATCCGGACGCGGGCGATCGACGACTTGCGCCGACCGGTGAAGATGGAGGTGTCCGCCATGGGGTGCTCTTCCTCAGACGTGGTCGGGCAGCGGCTTGGGCTGCTGCGCGGCGTGGGGGTGCTCCGCTCCGGCGTAGACGCGGAGCTTGGACGCCATGGAGCGACCGAGCCGGGTCTTTGGCAGCATGCCCTTGACGGCCCGCTCGATGATCTGTGCCGGCTGACGATCCAGCATCTGCGCGAAGGGCACCGACCGCAGGCCGCCGGGATAGCCGGAGTGGTCGTGGTAGGACTTGGCCCCCGCCTTGGCGCCGCTCAGCACGATCTTGTCGGCGTTGACGACGATGACGTGGTCACCCATGTCGAGGTGGGGGGTGTAGGTCGGCTTGTGCTTGCCACGCAACACGGTCGCGATGCGTGTCGCGAGACGGCCGAGGGTCTCGCCCTCGGCGTCGACGACGTACCACTCGCGGGTGATGTCCTTGGCGCTGGGCGTGTAGGTACGCATCGCTGTCGGTCCTTCACAGGCCGGTTGGTGGGCTGGCCGCGTCCCGCTCCCGCGCCACCGTGGTTCGGGGCATCGCTGCCGCCGGGTCGAGCACGCGGTCTGGCGGGGGGCCGCCGAAGTGGTCCGGAGCGCGTGGCCGCACGCGAGGAACCGGACGACGGAGAACACGCGGCCCACCGAGGGCCGCGCGCGGAGGAGCGTACCCGTCCGCACGTGAACCGGTCAACCGCGCTGACGCTCCATGGCCCGTGCCCACGGCGGCGGTGCCGCCGGTAGACCACGACCGTAGGAGACCCGCTCGAGGGTCAACCCGTGGGGTGGGGCCACGCGTGCCGCCGCACCGCGATCGCGGGCGGCCAGCACCTCGGCCAGCCAGCCAGGGTCCCGCCGCCCACGTCCCACCTCGACGAGGCAGCCGACGACCGAGCGCACCTGCTGATGGCAGAACGCCGGCCCCTCGACCACCACCTCGAGGTTCCCTCGAGCGGGCCTGGACACCCTCAGAACGTCGATGCGCCGCACCGTCGTACGTCCGGGAGCCCGACGGCAGAACGACGCGAAGTCGTGCTCGCCGATGAGCGCATCCGCGGCGGTGCGCATCGCGGCTCGATCGAGCGGGACCCCGAGGTGCCAGCGGTCGTGACGCCGGATCGGGTCCTGCGCTGCAGCGTCCACCAAGCGGTAACGGTAACGACGCGCGACCGCGGAGAAGCGAGCGTCGAAGGTGCCGGGCACCGCCTGCACCCTCCAGATCGTTACGGCCTCGCCGACGAGCCGGTCCAGCCGCTCACGCATGACGTCGAGATCGGCGAGCAGCGCCGCGACGCGCGGCTGGGACCGGGCGAGGTCGACGTGGACGACCTGGCCACGGGCGTGCACACCGCGGTCGGTACGGCCAGCGCCCGTGGTCGTGAGCTCGTGACCGACCAGTCGGTGCAGGGCCGACTCGAGCGTGCCCTGCACCGTGAGCTGATCGGGCTGGCGGGCGAACCCGGCGAACGGTGCCCCGTCGTAGGCGAGGTCGATCCGCAGCCGGACCTCGCTCACCCGCTGCGGCCCTCGTCGTCCTCGTCCTCAGCGGTGGCCTCACCCTGGGCGTCATCGTCGGTGGCGGAGGCGTCCTCGTCGTCGGCCTCCTCACCACCGACCGCCTCGGCGATCGCGGCGGCGACCTGCGCATCGTCCTCGACGTCGAAGCCCTCGGGCTCCTCGGTCTCGTCCTCCTCGACGGCGGTGTCGCCGGTAGCCACCGGGGCGGCCTCGCCACCCAGGTTCCGGCGCCGCCGGCCGAACAGCCCACGCCGCCGCGACGCCTTGGCCTCCTCGATCGCCTCGTCGCCGTCGGCACCACCGCGCTCGACGAGCTCGATGATCGCCAGCCGCGCGTTGTCGCCGCGACGCGGGCCGAGCTTGAGGACGCGCGTGTAGCCGCCGTTGCGCTCGGCGAACCGAGGTGCGACGTCGTCGAACAGGTAGGCCACCACCTCGCGGTCGTGGAGGTGGCTGAGGACCTCGCGGCGTGACGCGACGTCGCCGCGCTTCGCCTTGGTGATCAGCTTCTCCGCATAGGGGCGCAACGCCTTGGCCTTGGCCTCGGTGGTGCGGATGCGGCCGTGGCGGAAGAGGTCGCGCGCCTGGTTGGCGAGCAGTTGCTTCTGGTGGGCGGGCCCGCCCGCGAGCCTGGGACCACGCTTTGGGGTCGGCATGTCAGCTGTCCTTTACGTCTGGTGCCGGGCACCATGGCTGCAGCGCTGCTGGGCGCGGCGCCGGTGGCGGTCACTCCTTGAGCGAGACGCCGAGCTCGGCGAGCTTCTCCGCCACCTCGTCGACCGACTTGGACCCGAAGTTGCGGATCTCGAGCAGCTCCTGGGGGGTCTTGTCCATCAGTTCGCCGACGGTGGCGACGCCCTCGCGCTTGAGGCAGTTGTAGGAGCGCACCGAGAGATCGAGGTCCTCGATCGGCGTCTGCTTGACGGGGTCGTCACCGATGCTCGCGAGCGCTTCCTCCGGCGAGACGATGATCCCGCCCGGCCCGGAGGCCTCGAAGGCGGCGAACTGCTCGAAGAGCCCCTTGAGCGTCTCGCCCGCGGAGGACAGCGCCTGGCTGGGGGTGAGCGAACCGTCGGTCTCGATGTCGAGGACGAGCTCGTCGAAGTTGGTCATCTGCTCGACACGGGTCGACTCGACGCGGTAGGCGACCCGCCGGATCGGACTGAAGACCGAGTCGATCGCGATGACCCCGATCGGGTCGCCGGAGCGCTTGTTCTCGTCAGCGGTGCGGTAGCCGCGGCCACGTTCGACCGTGAGATACATCTCGAGGTGGCCGTTGGAGTTCAGGGTGGCGATGTGCAGATCCTCGTTGATCACCTCGACCTGCGACGGCGCGAAGATGTTCTCCGCGGTCAGCACACCGGGGCCGTCTCCACCGAGGAAGATCTCGACCGGCTCGTCGGACTCGGAGCGGACCACCAGATCCTTGATGTTGAGGATGATGTCGGTCACGTCCTCCTTGACGCCCTCGATCGCCGAGAACTCGTGCAGCACCGAGC
>JBKGZF010000023.1:0-13155 GCA_046545715.1 Nitriliruptoraceae bacterium
CAGCAGCGTGGTGGCGGTGGCCGACATCATGCAGAACGGGCACACCGCACCGATCGGGCCGAACTGGAGGTAGACGAACACCGCCGAGGCGAGCACGCCGAGCGAGGTGACCGGCAGCAGCAGCCGCTCGATGCGCTGGTCCTTGGTGTGCAGCAGCGTGGCGCCTGCGGCGATCATCACCGTGTAGTAGGCGGCGCCGATCAGGGCCAGCGGAATCGGTCCGATCTTGGCCCAGTCGCTGGTGATGACCTGGATCGCCCCCTGCGGCTCCACCCCGTCCGGCAGCGGGAAGACCCACAGGTGGATCGCCGTCAGCACCGCGCTCGCGAACCAGCCCATCACCGCGACGGCGATGAAGGCGCGCAGCACGCCGTTGATGGTCCGATCGCCGCCTTCGGTGGGACCGGCGCCGACCCGGGTCGGGCTTGGCGTGGTCATCGTGTCGGTCATCGAGCAGCTCCTCATGTCGTGCGCGTGTCGGATCCCTGTGACCCGGCGTCCTATACCCCGGGGGGTATATCCAGCAACGCGCCCCGATCGGTCGCGCATCCCGCGATGCGCTCGATCGGCGCGATCGATGACCAAGGTCCCTACGGATGGGACCTTCGCCCCGGGATGGCCGAGCGCGGTCAGCCCCGACAGGGACCGAACCGGCCCCTACGCCGGATGCACCCGGCGACCGGGGGTGGCTGTTCAGCCGTGCGACACCTCGGCCAGGGCATCGGCGAGCAGCTGACGGGCGATCACGCGCAGGGCCAACACCTCGTCGGTGCCCTCGAAGATCGACAGCACCCGGGCGTCGACGAACAGCCGACTGACCGTGTACTCCTCGGCGTAGCCGTACCCGCCGTGCAGCTGCTGGGCCTCGCGCGTGACCCACTCGGCGGCCCGGCAGGCCAGCTGCTTGACCTGGCTGGCTGCCAGCTGCCCACCGGCATCGTCACGCGCGAGCTGTCGGGCCACCTCCGTCGAGAGGGTCCGGCAGGCCGTCAGCCACGCCGCCATGCGCGCGACCTTGACCTTGGTGAGCTCGTAGTCGGCCAGCCGGCTTGCGAACACCTGCCGCTCTCCGGCGTAGCGCACGGCCTCGTCGAGCGCGGCCTGCATCACGCCCTGCGCCCGTGCGGCCGTCTGCAGACGAGCGTTGGCGAAGGCCTGCATCTGGAGGTAGAAGCCGCGTCCGAGCCCCTCGCCCTCACCGATCAGCGCCGTTGCCGGCACGCGCCATCCGTCGAAGGACACCTCGAACGAGTGCATCCCGCGGTAGCCGAGCGTCGGTATCGCACGGGCGTCCATGACGCCGCCAGCCTCCTGCTCCGCGCGCCAGGCATGCCCCGAGAACGGCTGCTTCTCGACGACGAACAGGCTCAGTCCGCGATGGCCCAGGCTGCGGTCGGGATCCGTGCGCGCCAGGACCAGCAGGTACTCCGCGCGTCCGGCGAAGGTGCACCAGGTCTTGACACCGTCGAGGACCCACTCATCGCCGTCGGGCCGCGCCGTGCAGCTGACCCCGGCGACGTCGGAGCCGACGGCCGGCTCGGTGACCGCGACGGCGCACATCTTCTCCCCGGCCGCGATGGCCGGCAGCCACCGCGCCCGCTGCGCCTCGGTGCCACCCTTGAGGATCGCAGTGCCGATGATCTCCGGTCGGGTGATCAGTGAGCCCGCGACCCCGAGCGAGCCGCGAGACAGCTCCTCGGTGACCACCACCATGTTGATCAGCTCGTCATCGTCACCGGTGGCGACGCCGCCGTACTCCTCGGGGATCGACAGCGCGAAGCACCCGAGCTCGGCGAGGCCGGAGATGATCTCCTCGGGGACGTCGTCGTCCTCGCGGTGTACCCGCTCGGCGACCGGCTTCACCCGATCGTCGGCGAAGCGGGCGAAGGTCTGACGCACCATCTCCAGATCCTCCGGCAGCTGCCGCGCACCGACCTGGCCCGTCGCGAGGACCCGCTCGCCGAGGCCGGCCAGCAGCCCCGGATCACGGCCGGCGGCGACCGCCTCGGCCTGCGCGTTCAGCAGGTCGTTCGGCAGGCCGAACGCGGCTTCGCGACCGCTGACACGCGCGCGAACGTCGACGGCCACGTCCGCCGCGAAGACGAGCGCGAGCTCCGCGGCGACCTGGTCACGGTCGGCTGCGTCCGCGAGCCGCTCGGCTGCGGTCACCGCCGAGGCGAGCGTGGCCAGGTCGTAGGCGACCGACCCGTGCTCATCGACACGCGAGGTCCTGATCCGTCCGTCCTCTGCGCAGGTGGTGGCGAGGTGGGCGGCTGCGGTGTCGATCACCTGCCGCAGGGTCGGGGCGAGGGTGTGGACGTGATCGAGGTGCATGCGTCGGCCTCCTGCGGCGGAGCGGCCCGGTTCCCCCTGTCCGGTGCCGAGGGGCTGGGCGGCGGAGCCAGCCTGCCACCCCGACGCGATGGCAGCCAAAAGCCCCTCGTAGCCTGCGGGGGGCTCAGACGACCTCGCGGGCCAGCAGCGCCGCTCCGATCGCACCGCCCTCGTCGCCGAGCTCGGCGGAGACCAGCTCGACCTGCGGCGGCTGGAGGAACAGCAACGGCTGCAACGCGGCGTCCACCCACCGTCGGAAGGGCTCCCCCAGCTGATCAGCGAGCCCTCCCCCCAGGACGACCCGCTCGAGGTCGAGCAGGTTGACGGTGCTGGCGATCCCGGCGGCGAGGACGCTGGCAGCCTCCTCGAGGAGGTCGGCAACCACGCGGTCGCCGCTCTCGAACGCGGTGCGGAACACCCCGGAGGTGGCCCGCGACTTGCCCTTGTCCGTCATCACATCGAAGAGCAGCGTCGGTGTGCCGGCGGCCCGGATCCGCTCGGCGGCCAGCTCCATCGCCCGACGTCCGGCGTAGGCCTCCACGCAGCCCCGGCGACCGCACGGACAGACCTCGCCTCCCTGACGCACGATCACATGCCCGAGCTCGCCAGCACCGCCGTGGCTGCCCTCGAACGGCTGGCCGCGCAGCACCAAGCCGCCACCGACGCCCGTGCCGGCGAACACGCACAGCAGGTCGTCGACACCGCGCCCCGCCCCGAGCCGGTGCTCGCCCACCGCCCCCGCGTTGACGTCGTTGGCGATGCGTATCGGCCGGCCCAGCGCTGCGCGCAGCTCGGCCGCAAGATCGAAGCGCTCGCTGAACCCCGGGACGTTGGAGCTGCCACCGACGGTGCCCTCGATCACGACACCCGGTGACCCGACACCGACCGCATCGACCGCTTCGAGCGTCCCTCCAGCCGCCTCGACGGCTGCGTGGGCGGCCTTGACGAGGGCCTCGATCACACCCTCACGACCGCCCTTGGCTGGCGTCTTGCGCTTGGCACCCCCCACGCGGGTGTCGCCGTCCAGCACCACTGCGTAGACGTTGGTGCCCCCGAGATCGATGCCCACGGTCCGCACAGCCCACCTCCTGTCGACCACGAGCCTACGCCCCGCGATGGCGGTCCGGCATCGCCGCGGAACGCGTGCTCACCAGCACGAGCCCCGCTAGCAGCAGCAGCGCACCGACGAGGCCGGCACCGGTGAGGCGCTCGCCGACGACCACCAGCGCGAGCACGGTGGCGGTCAGCGGCTCGGCCAGTGTGAGCGTGGTCACCTTCGGTGCGTCCAGCCGTCGCAGCCCACGAGCGAACAGCAGGTAGCCCCCCGCGGTGGTCAGGGTCAGCCACACGGCGGTCACACCGCCCGGCTGGCTGGCGACCCACCCGGAGTCGCCGACCGCCAGCAGCGGCGCCAGCGCAAGGCCCGCCACCACGAACACCACGGCGACCAGCCCCGGTCCCGTGGCGCCCAACTCCAGGATCCGCTTGGCGAGCGTGGCGTAGGTCGCGTACGCCGCCCCGGCGACGAGGCTGGCGACGACCCCCGACATCGTCGGGGTGGCACCGGCCTCGTGGGCGCTGCCGCCGTCGGTCCCGAGCAGCAGCAGGACGGCAGCACCGACCATGGTCAGCACCGTCGACACCAACCACCGCCGTCCCGGGGGGTGCCCGGTGACCACGGCGAAGCCGCCTGCCCACGCAGGTGAGCTCCCGATCGCGAGCAACGTGCCCAGCGCGACCCCGGCACCACGGATGCCGGTCAGCAGGGCGACCTGGAAGACCGCGATCGATAGGCCGCTTGCCAGCATGCGACCAGGCGCTGCCACCAGGGCGGTCAGCAGCGCACGGCCACGCCCCATCGATAGGAGCAGGGCCGGCAGAGCGATCGCCGCGCCGACGCTGCGGACGGCCGCCACGGTGAACGGCTGCGCGTTCGCCGCGCCGAGCTCCTGGGCGGCGCCCACGGTGCCCCACAGCACCGCCCCCGCCAGCACGGCTCCCGCGGCGGCACGCTCGCTCAGCTCCCCAGCGAGCCGGGTCACGCGTTCGCGAGATCCGCACGCACCCGCGCGAAGGTGTCGTCATCGAAGGCGTGCGAGGTGGCGAGGCTCACCCGGTCCACCAGGCCGCTGTAGCGCTCGACGACCGCCGCGCCGACCTCGCCGGGCTCAGCGATCACCGCGAAGGCCTCGAGCACCTCGTCGGTGATCAGCTGTGGCATGCGGTCCCACCCATCCGAGGTGGACAGCTCGTGCAACTGCTGATGCAGCTCACCCCAACCGTGGAGCTCGAGCACCTCGCGGTAGGCCGGGGTCGAACCGTAGAACGCCAGCTGGCCGCTGACCATCTCGCGGCTGGCCGCACGCTGCTGCTCGTCCCGGCCGGTGACCACGAAGACCGGCAGTGATACCTCGATGTCGTCGCGGCTGCGGCCCGCCCCGGCCGCCCCCTCCGTCAGGTTCGGCAGCGTGCGCTGCTCGAGGTAGCGCGGCGTGGTGAAGGCGTGTGCGAGCAGACCGTCAGCGACCTCGCCCGTCACCCGGGTCATGATCGGCCCGACCGCCGCCAACCACACCGCCGGAGGCGGGTGCCCGTGGTCTGGCGGCGTGAAGAACGGCGTCATCAGGGTGTGGCGGTAGAACTCGCCGCGGAACGCCAGACGCTCGCCGGTCCTCCAGGCATCCCAGATCGCCCGCAGCGCGAGGACGTACTCGCGCATCCGGGCTGCGGGCCGCGACCACGGCGTCGAGAAGCGCTTCTCGATGTGCGGCTTGATCTGCGAGCCGAGCCCGAGCACGAAGCGCCCCCCGGTCTGGGCGTGCAGATCGTGCGCCGCGTAGGCCAGGTGCATCGGGCTACGCGGGAAGGCGACCGCGATCGCGGTCCCGATCTGCAGCTGACCCGAGACCTGCCCGGCCAGCGCGCACTGCAGCAGGGGGTCGTGGGTCGTCTCGCTGGCGAACCAGCCGTCGTAGCCACGCCGGCGAGCCTGTTCGACCTCATCGACCACCTCCCCCAGGGGCAGGCCGTAGGTGACCGCGTCCAGCTTCATGCTGCTGCCTATCGACGGGCGGGTACCGGATCAGCCAAGGTGAGCAGGCTCCGACGGTTGCGCTCAGCCCTTCAGCTGGGCCACGCTGACGTTCTGCAGGCGCACCTGGCCGCGTGCGACCTCCTTGCCGTCCTCCCCGCGGGTGAGCACGACCAGCCACAGCTGCTGGAGACGGCCGACGTGGACCGGCGTCGCGACCGCGTCGATCCGCCCCGCTCGGTGGGAGCGTAGGAAGTCGGTCGTGTTGTTCACGCCGACGCACAACAGGCCGTGGGCCGCGACACGGAGGGCCGCGGCGATCGATGCCATCGACTCGATGACCGAAGCCCACACCCCGCCGTGGACGATGCCATAGGGCTGGTGGTGGCGAGCGTCGACGTCGAGGTGGCCGGTGACGCGGTCGCTGGCGAGCGTGTCGAGCACCAGTCCCAGGGTCCCGCTGGCGAACGCGTCCTCGAGCGCCGCCCCCTGTGGGCCGAGCTGGTCGACCGCGAGGGTCTCACCCGCTTCGAGCCGCTCAGCGAGCACGGCGAAGCCACCTGTCACCTCACCGGCTCCGGTCGCGTCGACGGTCACGGTCAACACCTCCACCACGCTGCGATGCCGACCCGTGCCGGCAGCCGGGCGAACCGTAGTCGACCGGGATCGCCGGTCGGTGCTGCGCCACCGGAGCGTTCCCATCGCGAGCGATCGACGGTTCGACGCCGCGACCCGTGGTGTGCTCAGATGTACGGGCGATGCGCCGGATGGACGCAACACCTGGAGGTCGAGGCGCCGCACGCGAGGAGGGCAGGTCATGGCCGACCCGAAGCACCGCAGCCGCGACGTCACCGAAGGCTACGAGCGCGCGCCCGCCAGGGCGATGCTCCGCGCGATCGGCATGACCGATGACGACTGGGGCAAGCCACAGGTCGGCATCGCGTCGTCGTGGAACGAGGTGACGCCCTGCAACCTGCCGCTCGACCGTCTGGCGAAGCAGGCCAAGCAGGGGGTGTTCGACGCCGGCGGCTACCCGATCGAGTTCAACACCATCGCCGTCTCGGACGGCATCTCGATGGGGCACGAGGGGATGCGTGCCTCGCTCGTCTCACGCGAGGTGATCGCGGATTCGGTCGAGATCGTGATGCACGCCGAGCGTCTCGACGGCATGGTCACCTTCGCGGGTTGCGACAAGTCGCTGCCCGGCATGGTGATGGCCGCGGTGCGCATGGACCTGCCGAGCGTGTTCCTCTACGGCGGCACCATCCTGCCGGGGCGCTACGACGATCACGACATCACCATCCAGGACGTGTTCGAGGCCGTCGGCGCCCGAGGGCGCGGCTCCATCGACGACGACGAGCTCGGCGCGATCGAGCGTGCCGCCTGCCCGACGGAGGGCGCCTGCGGAGGGATGTTCACCGCCAACACCATGGCCTCGGCGATCGAGGCGCTGGGGCTCGCCCTGCCCGGCTCCTCGGCCCCACCCGCCACCGATCCGCGACGCGACGCGTTCGCACGCCGTTCCGGCGAGGCCGTCGTCGGCCTGCTGCAACGCGGTCTGACCGCCCGCCGCATCGTGACCCGCGAGGCGCTGGAGAACGCGATCGCGGTGGTGATGGCGGTCGGTGGCTCGACCAACGCGGTGCTCCACCTGTTGGCGATCGCGCGCGAGGCCCAGGTCGAGCTCGACCTCGACGACTTCGACGCGATCGGGCGGCGTGTCCCCCACATCGCCGACACCAAGCCCGGTGGTCGCTACATCATGACCGACCTCGACCGCATCGGTGGGGTCCCGGTGGTGATGAAGGAGCTGTTGGACGCCGGCCACCTCCACGGCGGCTGCCTCACCGTCACCGGTGCGACCATCGCCGAGGAGCTCGAGGCGATGGACGTCCCACCCCCCGACGGCGAGGTGGTGCATCCGCTGAGCGATCCGGTCCACCGCGACGGTGGGCTCGCGATCCTGCGGGGCAGCTTGGCGCCCGACGGCGCCGTGGTGAAGGTCGCCGGTCTGACCAAGCAGCAGGAGCGGTTCGAGGGTCCGGCGCGGGTCTTCGACGACGAGGCCGACGCGATGCAGGCGGTGCTGACCGGCGGCATCGTCGACGGTGACGTGATCGTGATCCGCTACGAGGGGCCGATCGGCGGGCCGGGCATGCGCGAGATGCTCGCGGTCACCTCGGCGGTCAAGGGCGCCGGGCTCGGTGCCAGCGTCGCCCTGCTCACCGACGGACGCTTCTCCGGTGCCACCCACGGGTTCTCGATCGGCCACGTGGCGCCGGAGGCGGCCGTGGGCGGCCCGATCGGCCTGGTGGCCGACGGTGACCGGATCCGCATCGACGTGCCCGATCGGCGCATGGACGTCCTGGTCGACGAGGCGGAGCTCGCACGTCGGCGCGAGTCCTGGCAGCCGAGGGCGCCGCGCTACGAGCGTGGGGTGCTCGCCAAGTACGCCCGCACGGTCAGCTCCGCCGCCGACGGAGCGGTGACCGGTACCTGAGCCACCTGCACCTGAGCCGACCGGGACCGCCGTAGCCGACCGGTACGGTCAAGGAACAGCGACGTACGGAGGTCGAGGTGCAGTTCGACGAGCTGCGGTTCGTCTGTCAGGAGGCGGCCCTCGACCTGCTGCGCAACCGCGGCCGGCCGATCCCGCCGACGGTGGTCCTGCCAGGGCCCGAACGGACCGAGCTGGTGACTCTCCCCGAGCTGCCCGAGGACGATCAGCATCGACACACCGTCATCGCACAGCTCGCACACGACCGCATCAGCGCTGATTCGGTCCCCTGCTGGGGCTTCGTCGCGGAGGCCGATCTCGGCGGTCAGGACGGCGTGGTCGTGGTCTACGGGGCCCGTCGCCACCGCCCGCACCTGACCGGCGCCGGGTTCGCCGACGACGGTGCGCTCGAGGCGTTCCTCGACAGCGAGGAGCTCGACCCGACCGCGTTGCCGTTCCTCCATCCCCTGCAGCACGCCGTGGACTCGTTGCCGGCGATGGGCGACGTGTTCGCCGACGTCGACCCCAAGCGGCGTGGCCCCGAAGACCCTGGCGGGGGCCTGCCGATCATCGGCGGCTGACGGGCTACGCCGTTCGATGGACGGCGAGCTCGTCGGCGATCGCCCCCACCACCGTCTGGATCGCGGGCCGATCACGAGCGGCCGTGCGCGTGACGGCATCGAAGTGACGCGCCAGGGCGATCGACGGCTCGCGCAGCACGATGTCGTCCGTGGCGGAGCTGAAGGTGACGGCCAGTCGTGGCAGCAGCGCGATCCCGACACCGTGACCGATCAGGGCCGCGATGGTCGTCAGACCCTGGAACTCCCAGCCCACCACCGGCCGGATCCCGGCATCGGCCATGACGCGGTCGAAGGCGTCACGCGACGGCTCCCCCGGTGGTGCACAGATCCAGGCATCCTCAGACACCTCGCTCAGCTCGATCGGGCCCGCAGCTTTGGCGGCGGGATGTGACCGCGGCAATGCCAGCGCGACCGGGTCACGCAGCAGCCGTCGAGCATCGCAACCGGGCCGCTCGGCCGGAGCGGCATCGCTCCAGTCGTCCACCACGGCGATGTCGACCTCATGTGCATCGAGGTCCGCCAGCGCGGCGCCGGGGGCGGCCTGGCGCACCACCACCTCCAGCTGCTGGTAACGGTCGCGCAACGCGGCCAGGGCCGGCGCCAGCGCCAGGGCCGCGGTGGGAGCCGCTGCGACGACCACGCGACCCATCGGCATCGCCCGGTAGCTGGCGAGATCAGCCTCGGCGGTCTCCACCGCGTCGAGGATCGTGGCCGCATGCCGGGCCAGCCGCTGCCCGACGTCGGTCAGCTCGGCGCTCCGCGCCGTCCGCTCCAACAGTGCGGCGCCGACCTCCCGCTCGAGGACGGCGAGCTGCTGCGACACCGCCGACGGCGAGTAGCCGAACGAGGCCGCGGTGGCCGCGATGCTGCCGAGCTTGGCGAAGCGGTGCAGCAGGGCGAGCCGACGAAGATCGAGCATAAGTGAACCTGTTGCTAGGCGCCTTACTTCCGCACTTTACATGATGGTCATGCACGGCCATGCTGCCACGCGAACCGCACGCTCGGCGAACCCCCACCACCTTCCACCGCACGCCACCGCCCAGGCGCCACCACTCAGGACAGACAGGGAGCACCGTGGCCATCTCCGCCACCCTCGCCATCAACGAGGCGGTCGCCCACCGCCGCCAGCAGGGCCAGCCCGTCCTCGCGCTCGGCTTCGGCGAGGCCGGCCTGCCGGTCCACGAGGAGCTCAAGCACCGCCTGTCCGCAGCCGCAGGCGAGGGCGGTTACGGCCCGGTGGCCGGCATCCTCCCGCTGCGCCTTGCGGCCGCCGGCTACTTCGAGCGCCGTGGGCTGCCCACCCGCTGCGACCAGGTGGTAGCGGGCCCCGGCTCCAAGCCGCTGCTCTACGCCCTGCTGCACGCCGTCGGCGGCAGCGTCGCCCTGCCGCGCCCGTCGTGGGTGAGCTACGCAGCGCAGGCGACGCTGCTCAGCCAGGTCACGGCGATGGTGCCGACGCCCCCGGGTCAGGGCGGTGTGCCCGATCCCGACCGGCTCGAGCAGGCGGTGCACGAAGCACGTGCGGCGGGCGCGCCCCTACGAGCCGTCGTGCTCACCCTGCCCGACAACCCGACCGGCACCTTGGCGGGTCCCGAGGCGATCGCGGCGGTCTGCGACGTCGCCGAACGGCACGACCTCACCGTGATCTCCGACGAGATCTACCGCGACCTGATCCACGATCGCGACCAGCACCTGGTCAGCCCGGCACAGCTCGCACCGGAGCGCACGGTGGTCACCACCGGCCTGAGCAAGAACCTCGCGCTCGGCGGGTGGCGGCTCGGCGTCGCACGGTTGCCGGACGGTCCTCGCGGCGCCGCCCTGACCGACCGGCTGACCGAGATCGCCAGTGAGCTGTGGTCGAGCCCGGCCCAGCCGGTCCAGCACGCGGCAGCCTGGGCCTACACCGAGCCGGAACCGCTCCGTGAGCGCATCGACGCGAGCCGCCGCCTGCACGCCACGGTGGCACAGGCGACCGCAGCACGCTTCGAGGCGATGGGTGCCGAGGTGGCACCCGTCGCGGGCGGGTTCTACCTCTACCCCGATCTGGGTGCTCACCGTGAGCTGCTCCGGCGGCGGTGGGACATCGCCACGAGCGACGACCTCGCTCGGGTGCTGCTGGAGGATCACGCCGTGGCCACCCTGCCGGGGACGGCATTCGGCGACCCGGACGACCGGCTCGCGCTACGGGTCGCGACCAGCCAGCTCTACGGGGAGAGCGACGACGAACGCCTAGCCGCGCTGTCCTCGCCACGCCCCCTGGAGCTGCCCTGGGTCGCACATCAGCTCGAGCGGCTCGACGAGGCCCTGCAGGCGCTGCTCGGTCCCTGAGCCCGCGCCCGTCGGTGGCTCAGCGCATCGGCCAGACCGGACCGAACACCTCCCAGGGTGACCGCGCGGTCATGCGGGCGCCGGCGCTGCAGCGGATCTCGGCCACTTGCTGGCCATCGCCCGGCTCGACCCCGATCAGGTAGGGGCAGGTCAGGCACTCGTCCCAGCTCACGTCACGCTTCTGACGTGGGCAGCCCACCAGGCCGAACTCGTCGACGAGGTGGTGTTCGACCCGTCGTCCGCCTGTGCGCATGCCCGCCCTCCTCACGCGCGTCCTACCTGCTGTGCCACCCGCAGGGACGCCAACCAGATCGCTGACGCCCTGCATGCTGCTACCGCAAGCGTGCACCCGGCGATCCTCGGAGACCAGGGTCGAGGTGCCCCGGCGTGACCAGGCACCCTGGCTCCCGTCCTGTCCTGGCGGGGCCAGGCCCCGCGGTCCGAGCCGCAGGCGTCGGGCGGCGGTCAGGTGCGTGCCGGGGCCCGCACCTCGACCGTCCCTGCCCGACGCCCCTCGAGGTCGAGCACCGTCAGCTCCCAGCCCGCGGGGGTGGTCACACGATCCCCGACCCGCGGCAGGCGTCCTAGGTGCTCGACGATCCAGCCTGAGACGGTCTCCGCATCGCCACCGGCGAGCTCGATGCCGGTGCTGCGCTGCACCTCGTCGCGACGCAGCGTCCCCGCGACCACCCACCGCTGCTCGCCACCCTCGAGCGGACGCTGCTCGTCATCGAACTCGTCAGCGATCTCGCCGACGAGCTCCTCGAGCACGTCCTCGAGCGTGACCATCCCAGCGGTCCCGCCGAACTCGTCGACGACCACGACCGCGTGCGAGCGTCCGTCGAGCATCTCGCGCAACAGCTCTTCGAGGTCCCGTGACTCCGGAACGGCGGGGAGGGGGCGCAGCAGGTGCGACACCGGCAGGGTGGCCAGCTCCGCGTCATCCCGCATCAGGGCGTCCTTGACGTGCAGCACGCCGACGACGTTGTCGATGTCGTCGTGGTAGATGGGGATGCGGGTGTGGCCGGTCTCCAGTGCCAGATGCAGCACCTCGGCGAGCGTGCTGGTGTCGGCGATCGCGTCCATGTCCACGCGTGGCGTCATGGCCGCCTCGGCGTCGATCGACGCCAGACGCAGCACCGCGTCCATCAACCGGGCGTCCTGGGGCGCGATCGTGCCGACGTGGTGCGATTCGGCGAGGGCCAGCGCCAGCTCCTGCGGTGAGTGGACCAGCTTGTGCTCGTCGACGGGCTCGACGCGGACCAGCCGCACGAGCAGGTTCGCGACGCCGTTGAGCAGCAGGATCAACGGACGCAGGATGGTCACCCACCAGCTGAAGGGCCGCGCCAGAGCCAGCGAGACCCGCTCCGCCCGGGCGATCGAGACGTTCTTGGGCGCCATCTCGCCGAGCACCATGTGCAGGAACACGGTGAGCGTCAGGGCGAGCACCACCGCGAGCACCGGCACCATCCCCGCCGGTAGGCCGACCCCGCCGAACAGATCGGCGAACAGCGCCGCCAGGGCGGGCTCTGCGATCGCGCCGAGGCCGAGCGAGCACAGCGTGATGCCCAGCTGCGCGCCGGAGAAGGTCACCGACAGCTCGGTCAGTGCGTGGAGGGCCGTCTGAGCGCGACGGTCGCCGGATTCCGCTCGCTCCTCGATCCGGCCACGGCGTGCGGCCAGCAGTGCGATCTCGACCGCGACGAAGAAGCCGTTGCCGAACAGCAGCGCGATCCCGATCGCCACCGCCGTCCAGGAGAACGACGCCTCCACCGCTCCTTCCGCGGACACCGCCACCAGCGGGCTCACGGTGACCCTCCCCGGTCGAGCTCAGCAGGCGGCTGCCCGGTACCGGTCCGGGCGACGGCGACCTCGGTTATGCGGACCCCCTCCAAGCGTGTGACGGTGAACTCGAGATCCCCGCTGGTCACCGACTCCCCGGGCTCGGGGATGTGGCCGAGCCGGTCGAGCACGAAACCGGCCAGGGTCTCGTACTCCCCCTCGGGAAGGTCGTGGCCGAAGAGCTCACCGACCCGGTCGATACGCAAGGCGGCCGGGATCAGGTGCCGATCCGCGCCGATGCGGCGGATCGGCTCCAGGGTGCGATCGAACTCGTCCTCGATCTCGCCCACCAGCTCCTCGAGGACGTCCTCGAGCGTGACCAACCCCGCGGTTCCGCCGTACTCGTCGACGACCAACGCCTGGGTGCGCTGTTCGCGCCGCAGGTCGGCGAGCAGCCGCCGCAGTGGCTCGGATTCGGGCACCTCCAGCATGGGCGCCGTCAAGCGGGTCACCGGCGTGGTGGCATGTTCGTCGCCCGGCACGCCGATCAGATCCTTGACATGGACGCTGCCGAGCACCTCGTCCTCGGGCGCACCCCGCAC
>JBKGZF010000024.1:0-13099 GCA_046545715.1 Nitriliruptoraceae bacterium
GCCTCACGCGGCGACCGACCGCCAGCGCACGCCCGGCGGCCGCCCCCACAGCCCCGGCGCAACCGCATCCTCGTCCTCAGCGCCGGCGGCGTCCTGCCCGTCCTGCGACCGCTGGCGGCCCGTTGACTGCGCAGGAGCGCTGATCCGCAGCAACGGTCGCTGCCAGCGCTCGTCGGGCTCGTGGATCCAGCCGTCGATGGCAGCCGACAGCTGCTGTCCCGAATCGAGGAGCGGTGCCAGTCGGCTGGCGACGAAGCGGTCGAGGTAACCGATCCGCCACGGCACCGCATCGCTCGGTTCCACCCACACCGCGATCGCGTGGGGATCGGCCGGGTTGGCTGGCTCACGGACCAAGCTGGCGACCTGACCGCGACCGGGTGCGGCGATCCCCGGCGGCGCCGCCGCGAAGGGGTAGCCGCGCACGGGCGTGCGGAACGTCTCGGTGGCCACCTCGAGCTCCTCTGCGTCGGTGTCCGTCCTGCTGAGGCTCGCCGGCTGTCGTTCGCCGGCTCGTGACCACAGCATGCCGACCACGTGTGACACCGCAGCTCAGCCCACCGCGAGCGGGCAGTGCCGGCGTCGTCGGCAGTACCGACACCAGCTCCCGCCAGCCAGCCGTAGCTCGTGGTCGGGGACCCCGGGCGCCAACGGCTGCAGGCGCAGCAGCTGGTCGACGGTCTCGACGATCCCATCGACCACGGCACGCAGCGGCGCCGCTGCCAGGTCCTCGTACTCCACGCGCCCGTCGGTGACGTGGAGGCTGGCCCAGCGGAAGGGAGCGCGCCCCGTCTCCAGCGCGACCAACAGCGCGTCGAACCGGACGGCCAGGCGGTCCTCGGCCGGACGGGGCAGGCCGGTGCGAAGGTCGACCACCAGCGCGCGCGCCCGATCATCGCGCACGGGGCTGTCGAGCACCACATCCGGCGTGCCCCGCAGGACGAGCTTCCCGTCGACCAGCGGTACCTCACGCGTCCCGCGCAGCTGTACGGTCAACCGCTGCGGAGGCAGCGGCGGCCACACCTCGCGGACCACCCGGACCAGGCCGGCCACCTCCTCGCTCAGCAGGTCGCGCTGCCGACAGGCGTTGAGCCACGCCGAGCGCGAGGTCGGGTCCCCCGGCCGGCGTGAGGCCTCCTCGTCCCAGACCCGGGCGACGACCGCCTCGGGCGCGTCGGATCGCTGTCGCTCCCAGTCACGGACGATCGCGGCGACGGCGAGGTGACTGCGGACGTTCTCCCAGGTGTGACCGAACGGCTCCGGCTCGAGCTGCCACCCGTCGCAGACCGTGCGCTCGAGCAGCGTGCGGGTGATCACGAGCCGCTCATCGCGCCGTGACGCGGCCAGCTGCTCCAGTTCGGTGAGGCGTCGGCGCAACGCCTGGTCGAGCTCGGCCCGCAGGCCGCTGACGAGCTCCGGCTGCGCCGCCGGCCGGTCACCGCCCCAGGCCAGCAGGTCCGCTGCGAGGCGCTGCTGGGCCGGGGTGCCGCCTGGCAGTGAGCCACGCGCGCCCATCAGCCCCACGCCAGGTCGGCGAGATCCGTGTCGGAGAGGTCGGCGGGGACCAGCTCCCCGTCGACGTCGAGCACCGGCACGCCACCGATCCCGCGGTGCCGCTGTGCGGTCATGCGCGCACGCAGGTCCGCCCGGGCGCGCCCGTCCGCGAGCCGTGCCAGCACCTCGGCCTCGTCGAGGCCGACCCCACGAGCGATCGCGCACAGCTGGCCGTGGTCAGCGAGATCACGATCGTCCTGCCAGTAGCCACGCAGCGTGGCGAGCCGCCAGGCGGTGCCGAGCCCGCGCTCCTCGGCCAGTTCGCCGAGGAGGTGGCAGTCGAGCGTCGGAGGCTGGCGGGTGGGCCGCTCCATCCGCAGCCCCAGCGCCGCCGCGGCGTCCCGGTGCTGCTCGAGCGCCGCGAGCAGGTCGAGGGTCGGCGGGATCGTCACCGCCAGACCGAGGACGTCGAGCCCGGAGAACCGCACCGGGGCGCCGGCATCGGCGAGCGGCTGCAGCCGCAGGACCGCGACCGCCGCGGCCGGCGAGGTGGGGTCGTGGTGCAGGACGAGCACGCCTCAGCGTCCCGGATCGGGGCCGGTCGCCGCCGGACGCGAGGGGTCGGCGCTCCAGGCCGACCACGACCCGGCGTAGAGCTCGCCGAGCACCCCCAGGGTCTCGAGCACCAGCAGGTCGTGGCAGGCGGCCACACCCGAGCCGCAGTAGGCCACGACCCGCTCGGCGTCCAGCGCGCCGGTCGCCGAGTAACGGGCCTCGAGCTCCTCGAGCGGCCGCAGCCTGCCGTCATCGAGGTTGTCACTGGCCGGCGCGCTGCGTGCGCCGGGGATGTGCCCGGGACGCGGGTCGACCGGCTCCTCCTCCCCCGCGAACCGTGCCGGGTCACGGGCGTCGAGCAGCACCACGGCGTCGGCATCGCTCAGCGCCGCCACCTCGTCGGTGGCGACGACCCGGCCCAGGGGCCACGGCACCGTCCGTCGGGACACGGGCGTGGGCTCGACGGCGCCGGCCTCGAGCGGCCCGTCCCATGCGGCCAGGCCCCCGTCGAGCACGGCCGCCGGCTGGCCGATCGCGCGCAGCATCCACACCAGCCGTGCGGCGGCGATCCCCGGCCCCTGGTCGTAGGCGACGACGGGCACGTCGTCGGCGACACCTCGGGCACCGAGGTCGCGGGCGAAGCGTTCGGGCGACGGCAGCGGATGGCGGCCACGCTGCGGATCCGGTGGATCGGCCAGGACGGTGTCGAGGTCGACGTAGACCGCACCGGGCAGGTGGCCCTGCTCGAAGGTGCCCTCGCCCTCGCTGCCGTCCAGCGACCAGCGGGCGTCGACGACGACCGGCCCTCCCGCTGCCGGGGGCGGCTGTGCGGCCAGCCACGTCGGCGCCACGAACGGCGGCAGGGGCTCGCGATCGGACACTGGTACCTCGTCGGCGGGGGCGGCGACGCTACCTGGCCGGCCACCTCGTAGTCTGCCGAGGGGCCAGCAGCAGGCGGGCCCGAGCTGCCACGCAGCACCAGCACCCCGCACCAACACCCCGCGACCTGCCGTGCAGGAGGCCACCGTGGATCGAGAGGCGACGAGCCAACAGGTCCGGCTGCTCGGCGACCTGCTCGGCCAGACCATCGCGGACGTGGAGGGCGAGGCCCAGCTCGAGCTCGTCGAACGCGTGCGCCACCTGGCCATCGCCGCCCGCGGCGGCGACGCGGCGGCGAGTCAGCAGCTCGTGGACGTGCTCAGCGAGGTGTCGGTCCCCGACGCGATGGTGGTGGTCAAAGCGTTCGCCTCGTGGTTCCACCTGATCAACCTCGCCGAGGACCAGGCGCTGGTCCGCCACCTCATCCTCGAGCGCCAGGCGGCCGCCGAGCAGGGCGAGCGGTTCCCCGAGACGATCGCGGCGGCGGTGGAGCGGCTGGCCGAGCGCGGCATCACCGCCGAGCACATCGAGGAGGTCCTCGACGAGGTCGCCATCCGACCGGTGCTCACCGCCCACCCCACCGAGTCCAAGCGCCGCACGGTGCTGACCAAGCTCGGCCGCGTCTCGGCCACCTTACGGCGACTCGACCAGGAGCGGCTCTCGCCCGAGGTACGCGCCTACCTCGGTGAGTACCTGGCCGAGGAGATCGCCTCGCTGTGGCTCACCGACGAGACCCGGGCCCACGCCCCGACGGTGATCGACGAGGTCCGCAACGGCCTGTACTGGATCGACGCCGTGCTCTTCGATCTGGTGCCCCGGCTCTACCGCGAGCTCGACCGTGCGGTCGCCGCCACCTTCCCGGGCACGGACGTGCACCCCGGCCGGTTCCTGCGCTTCGGATCGTGGATCGGCGGGGACCGGGACGGCAACCCCAACGTCACCTGCGCGGTCACCGAGCAGACCCTGCGTGAGCACAAGACGTTGGCGATCCGGCTGCTGCGCCGCTCGATCGACCGGATGCACGCCCACCTGTCGGTCAGCAGCCGACGGGCGCCCACCGCCGAGCTCACGGCCCGATACCGCCAAGTGGCCGAGGTGCTCCCCGACGAGGCCGCCGAGCTGGAGCGCCGCTACGCCGAGCAACCGCACCGCCAGTTCCTCGCGCTGGTCTACCGGGTGCTCAAGGTCACCCAGGACCGTGCCGCCGAACGGTGGCGCAGCGACCTGCGGCTCGACCCGCGCGCCTACGCCTCCAGCGATGAGCTGATCGCCGACCTCCAGCTGCTGCGTGACAGCCTGCGCGAGGCGGGTGCGGCCAGGATCGCCGACGGACGCGTCCGCGATCTGCAGGTCCAGGCCGAGGTGTTCGGCTTCCACCTGGTGACCCTCGACCTGCGGCAGCACGCCGCGCGCCACACCGCCGCGCTCGCCGAGCTCTTCGAGCGCTACGGCGACAGCGACGACTACGCGGCGCTGGCCGAGGAGGACAGGCTGGCACTGCTCACCTCGGAGCTGACCGGCTCACGTCCGCTGGCACCTGCCGTGCTCGACCTCTCCGAGGCCACCAACGAGACCCTGGGGTTGTTCCGCACCGTCCGACGCGCGCACCAACGACTCGGCCCCGACGCGATCGACACCTACATCATCTCCATGACCCAGCAGGTCTCCGACGTGCTCGCGGTGCTGGTGATGGCCCGCGACGCCGGCTGCGACCAGGGCCTGGACATCACCCCGCTGCTGGAGACCGTCGAGGATCTCGATCGGGCACCACGGATCCTCGATGAGCTCCTGTCCTGTGCGCCCTACCGCGACCACGTGCGTGACCGGGGCGATCATCAGCTGGTGATGATCGGCTACTCCGACTCGAACAAGGACGGCGGCTACCTGGCTGCGACCTGGCAGCTCCAGCGCGCACAGCGCTCGCTCGCGCAGGTCGCCGACCACCACGGGGTGCGGTTGACGCTGTTCCACGGGCGTGGCGGGTCGATCAGCCGTGGTGGCGGCCCGGCCAACGCCGCGATCCGCGCCCAGCCACCTGAGTCGGTCCGCGGGCGGTTCCGGCTGACCGAGCAGGGCGAGGTCATCGCCGCCCGCTACCGCGACGACCGCCTCGCCCACCGCCACCTCGAGCAGGTCGTCCACGCGGTGCTGCTGACCGCACGCCCACACCGCACGCCCAAGACCACCCCACGCGTCGATCAGGTGCTCGACGAGCTCGCCGAGCTCGCGCGTGAGGCCTACCGCAGCCTCGTCCACCAGACCCCGGAGCTCGTCGAGTACCTCCACCAGGCGACCCCGTTGGACGCGATCGGCGAGCTCAACATCGCCTCACGCCCCGCCCGACGTCGTGCCGGAGCGGGCATCGACGACCTGCGCGCCATCCCCTGGGTGTTCGCCTGGACACAGTGCCGCATCAACCTCCCCGCGTGGCACGGGGTCGGGGCCGCGCTGCACGGCTGGGCCGGCGATGACGAGGGACGCTGGGATGAGCTCCGCGGGCTGGTCGCCGAGAGCCCCCTGCTGAAGGTCACCCTCGACAACGTCGAGATGTCGCTTGCGAAGGCCGACCTGCGCATCGCGACCGAGTACGCGCGGTTGGCCGAGCCGAGGGTCCGCGACGCGGTCTTCCCGCACATCGAGGCGGAGCTGACCCGGACGATCGCGGCGCTGCGGCGCGTCCAAGGGGTCGACGACGTCCTCGGCGGCGACCCGGAGCTACGTGAGGTGCTGCGGCTGCGCGAGCCGTACCTCGATCCGCTCCACGCGGTGCAGGCCGCGCTGCTCGGACGCCTGCGCGAGGAGGACGATCCCGACCGCGCCCGGCACCTGCGCGACGCGGTGCTGGTCGCGACCAACGGCATCGCCGCCGGCCTGCGCAACACCGGGTGAGCTGCCCGCACCCCGGACACCGGGACGGACGTCCGTCGATCAGGGACCTAAAGCCCTGCTGCCACCGCCGAGGTGGTCGTATCTTCCCGAGACATCCGATGTGACCTCGAGGACGAGGACGACGGCCGTGTCCAGGACGATCCGGAGCTTCCTGCCCCTCGTGGGCGACCCGGTCGCGCTGGCGACCGCCTTCGACGGCGACCCGCTGCGGTGGCTGCCCGGTGCACGCCGTGATGGCCCGGACGGCTACCTGTTGGCGGTACGGGCCGGTGCCCTGACACGCAGCGTCCGCGCGGTCGTCGGCGCACCGTGGCGCGCCGGTGCCACCCGCTGGCGCTCGCTGCGCTGGGATCCGGTCTCCGACGACGGTGATCCCGCCACCTTCGACCGGCTGCTGCCGGGTCTCGACGGGGAGCTGGGGCTGCACATCGAGCCGGGTGGGCGCACCACGCTGGTGCTCGACGCCCGCTACCAACCCCCGGGTGGCGCCTTCGGCGCCGCGGTCGACGCGGTCGGGATGCGCCGCGTCGCCCAGAGCACCGTCGAACGCTCCCTGGAGGACATCGCCGCGCGACTCACCGCCGAGGCCATGCTGCTCGACGATGGCTCCACGCTCGACGAACCGGAGCAGCCCCACTCCGAGCATCAGTCGACGTGAGGCATCGGTCGACGTGAGCGCGACGGCGAGCACCGCGCACCGTTAGCCCGGCAGCACCACCTCGACGCAGGTGCCCTGACCGTCGCGTCCGGGCCCGATCGACAGCTCGGCGCCGAGCGCCTGCGCGCGTTCGCGCAGGTTGTTCAGCCCGAAACCGCGCGGGGCGTCGGGATCGATGCCGCCGCCGTCGTCGACCACGCGCATCCGCAGCCCGGCGTGGTCGGTGACCAGCTCGACCTCCACGTCGTTGGCACCGGCGTGCTTGCCGACGTTGGTCAGCGCCTCGCGGATCATCGGCAGCAGGTGCTCGAGCGCCGTCGGCGGCACGACGGTGTCGATCGGGCCGTCGAAGCGCACCCGGGGCGGGCGCTCCAGGATCTGGCCGACGTCCTCGACGATGCTCAGCACCTGTGAGCGCACCCCACCACCCTCCTCGCCCGAGGACTGCAGGGCGAAGATCGTCTGGCGGATCTCCTTGACCGTCGCATCGATCTCGTCGACCGCGGTGGTCAGCCGCTCGACCACCTCGGGACGGTCCTCGCACCGGCGCTCCAGCGCGCGCAGGCTCAGCCCGGTCGCGAACAGCCGCTGGATCACCGTGTCGTGCAGGTCCCGGCCGATGCGCTCACGGTCCTCGATCACGCTCAACCGCCGCAGATCGGACTGCGCCTGATCGAAGGTCCAGGCGAAGCTGACCTGCTCACCGAAGCCGGAGAGCAGCTGCTCCTCGTCAGCGGTGAAGGACTGCTCACGGCCGACGCCGAGCGCGGCGACCACCCCGTCGCTGGTACGGATCGGGACCCACATCACGGCGCGTCCCAGGATGGGGCCGTCGGGAGCACGTACCGCCTCGCCGAGGTGCAGCGTGTCCAGTGCGTAGCTGTGCTCCACCTCGACGAAGCCCTCCTTGGGCCCATCGCCGACGCTGGCCAGCACCCACAGCCCGTCCTCGTGGTCCTCGACGACGCAGCCAACCTGCGCATCGACCAGCTCCATACCCAGCTCGGCCACGCGGGTACGGACCTCCGGCGAGGAGGCGCCCTCCAGCACGGTGCTCGCGATGTCGAGGACCGCGGCCCGCCAGGAGTCCCGGGTGCGGGCATCCGCGTAGAGCCGGGCGTTGGCGATGGCAGCGCCGGCCACCCCGGCCAGTCCGACCAGCAGCTGCTCGTCCTCGGCGGTGAAGCTCGAGCCGTCGAGCTTCTCGGCGAGGTAGATGTTGCCGTAGGCCTCGTCACGGATCCGCACGGGTGCGCCCAGGAACGCCCGCATCGGCGGATGGCCCGGCGGGAAGCCCGCGGCCAGGGGGTGCTCGGTGAGGTCGTCGAGCCGCAGCGGCGTGGGCTGCTCGATCAACAGCCCCAGGATCCCGCGCCCCTTGGGCAGCTCACCGATGCGCTCGACGGTGGCCTCGTCGACCCCGTGGTGCACGAACGCCGAGAGCCCGCCGCCGTCCTCGGCGATCACACCGAGGGCGCCGTAGCGCGCATCGACCAGCTCGCAGGCGGCGGTGACCACGCGCGAGAGAACGGTCTCGAGGTCCAGATCACCGGCGATGGCCAGCACGGCGTCCAACAGCCGGCTCGTGCGGTCTACGCTCGTCGGATCCGGGTGAGGATCGGGATGGCTGGTCACGGGCGTCGCGTCCCCTCGCATCGGTTGCGCGGGCGCGGCGCGGCCACCGTGGCAACAGGTGGACGCCGTTGCCCGCAAGAGAGTCTAGCCTCACGGGTACTGACCCAGCGAAAGGTCGCCAGTTGACAACGCGCGTCTTCCTGGTCGACGACCATGAGGTCGTCAGACGGGGGATCAAGGAGCTGCTGGACGCCGAGGAGGACATCGAGGTCGTCGGCGACGCCGGTAGCGCCGGCATGGCGTTGGCCGGCATCGCGGAGTCGTCTCCCGACGTCGCGCTGCTCGACGTCCGGCTGCCGGACGGCAACGGCGTCGAGATCTGCCGCGAGGTGCGTGCCAGGGATCCGCGCATCGCCTGTCTGATGCTCACCTCCTTCAGCGACGACGAGGCGCTGTTCGACTCGATCATGGCCGGAGCTGCGGGCTACCTGCTCAAGGACATCAAGGGCACCGACCTGCTCGATGGGGTCCGCCGGGTCGCACGCGGCGAGTCCCTGCTCGACCCGACCCTGACCGGCAAGGTGCTCGAGCGGCTGCGCCAGGGCGACGAGGAGGACCCGCGCCTCGCCTCGCTGTCCGATCAGGAGCGCCGCATCCTCGAGTTGATCGCCGATGGGCTGACCAACCGGCAGATCGCCGAGCAGATGCATCTCGCCGAGAAGACGGTCAAGAACTACGTGTCCAACCTGCTCTCCAAGCTCGGCATGCAGCGGCGTACCGAGGCCGCGGTGTTCTACACCCAGGTGGAGCGCGGAGAGCGCTGAGGAGCCGGTCAACCGGGTGTCCTAGGCCCGTCCCCTTAGGGCCCGACGCCCCTTCACCATGGCGTATCCGCCCGCGACGCTCGTATACGTCAGCCCGTAGCCGAGGTTCCAGGGCGCTGTGCGGGGCTGCGATGAGCCACGACCGGCTCGCTCCCCGAAGGAGGAAGGTGCGTGTGATGAGCGGCCCCACCGATCGCAACGACCTCGAGGTCCTCTCACTGGCGCAGTGCCTCTCCTTGCTGCGCAGCCGGCCCCTGGGTCGACTCGCCTACCTGCATCAAGGCGGCCCCGTGGTGGTGCCGGTCAACCATGCGGTCGACGGCTCGACGATCGTGCTGCGTACCACCAGCGGCGGCAAGCTCGACGCCGCACTCGTCGGTGAGCCGGTCGCCTTCGAGCTCGACGATCACGACCCGGCGCGCGGCACCGGGTGGAGCGTGCTCGTGCAGGGGCGGGCCGAGCTGCTCGAGGACGAGGAGCGGATCGCGCGCTACGCCGAGGAGCTCGACAGCTGGGCGATCGATGACTCGGGCGACGCCGCCTGGATCCGCATCGTTCCCGACGAGGTCTCGGGTCGACGGCTGCGCCGAACCACCTGAACGGCCCGAACGGCCCTACCGGGCCGCCCCCGACGCCGCGATGCAGGAGCCGATCCTCGAGTGGGAGGTCGAGCCAGGGAGGTTCGTCGCGGCGTGGGGCTACGACGGCCAGGTCCCCCGGTCCCGCGATCCGCGTCGACGTCGCCCCGGGCGAGCGCTACTCGGTCCTGGTCCAGGCGACCGATCCTGGGGTCTGGGTCTTCCACTGCCACATCCTCACCCACGCCGAGCGTGAGGAGGGGATGTTCGGCATGGTCACCGCGGTGATCGTCGAGGAGGCGGAGCAGACCGACGCCTAGCGGCTGCTGGTCCTGCCACGGCGGTGAGGGCCCGGGCCGCGCCCGGGCGCTCGCCGCGCCAGCTACGCTGGGGCCGACGGCGACCCACGTCGCCGTGGACACCCGGGGAGCTCGGGACAGCCGGGCTGAGAGGGTGGCCACCGTTCACCGTCCATGAGGCGATCCTCGGACGGGGCGAGCGCCACCGACCCGTGGAACCTGCTCTGGGTAACGCCAGCGTGAGGGAGGTGGCCTTCGATGGCCTCAGCAGCCGCGCGCAGACCCACCGATCCGCCGCGGTCGGTGATCGTGCTCGCCGGCGGTGAGCCGATCACCACGCCGCTGCCCCACGCGCTTCCGGATCCCGCACAGGTGATCGCAGCCGACTCCGGGCTGCACGCCGCGGCGCCGCTCGGACTCGAGGTCGACCGGATCGTGGGCGACCTCGACTCCGTGGATCGAGATGAGCTCGAGCGGGCCCGCGCCCGGGGTGCGGTCGTCGACCGCCATCCGGTCGACAAGGACCGCACCGACCTGGCCATCGCCCTGGATACCGCCCTCGCGCTCGGTGCCGACGATGTCACGGTGGTCGGCGGCGACGGCGGCCGGCTCGATCACCTCCTCGCGGGCGTGATGCTGCTCGCCGCTCCGACCTACGCGCGAGCGTCGATCCGTGCCCTGATGGGCCCGGCCGTGGTCACGGTGGTGCGTGGTACGGCCACCCTCACCGGCCGCGAGGGCGAGCTGGTCAGCCTCCTGCCCGTGCACGGCACGGCGCAGGGCGTGGTGACCCGGGGCTTGCGGTTCCCCCTCGATGACGAGGATCTGCCCAGCGGGTCCTCCCGGGGTGTCAGCAACGTGCTCACCGCTCCCCCCGCCGAGGTCACGCTGCGCGATGGCGTGCTGCTGGCGGTCCAGCCCGGTGAGCTCGCTCCGCAGGCCCACACGGGCTCGAGCATCACCCACGCATCCCCCGATGAGGGAGCCGAACCATGATGACGCCCATCCGACGCCTGCTGGTCGCTACCGCGGTCCTCGCACTGGTGCTGACCGCCTGTGGCGACGGCACGGACGACGCCGAGCCGATGACCGACGAGCCGGATGAGACCACCGACGACGAGGGAAGCGACGCCGAGGAGGATCCGGACGAGGAGGGCGAGGACGCTGCCACCGAGGAGGGTGAGCGCAGCGTCACCCTGCTGACCCACGACTCCTTCGACGTCTCTGACGAGGTGCTCGCCGCCTTCACCGACGACACCGGCATCGAGGTGGAGGTGGTCCCGCTCGGTGACGCAGGCACCGCCTTGAACCAGACCATCCTCACCGCCGACGCACCTCAGGGCGATCTGCTCTTCGGGGTGGACAACACCTTCCTCTCACGCGCACTGGACGAGGGGATCTTCCGCCCCTACGAGCCGGACGCGCTCGACGCGCTCGACCCCGACCTGATTCTCGACGAGGAGCACCGGGCGATCCCGATCGACCGCGGCGACGTCTGCCTCAACTACGACCGCGCGTTCTTCGAGGAGGCCGAGGTCGAGGTGCCCACCGAGCTCTCGGACCTGACCGATCCCGCCTACGAGGGGATGCTCGCGGTCACCAACCCGGCCACCTCCTCCCCCGGGCTCGCGTTCCTGCTCGCCACGATCGAGACGTTCGGCGAGGACGGCTACCTCGACTACTGGGAGGAGCTGGTCGCCAACGACGTGGTGACCACCGACGGCTGGTCGGAGGCCTACTACGACGAGTTCAGCGGCGCCGGCGACGGGGACCGTCCGCTGGTGGTCTCCTACGCCTCGAGCCCACCGGCCGAGGTGCTGTTCGCCGAGGAGGAGCTCGATGAGGCGCCCACCGGCGTGATCGAGTCCACCTGCTTCCGGCAGATCGAGTTCGTCGGGATCCTGGAGGGCGCCGAGAACCCCGACGAGGCCGAGGAGTTGGTCGAGTTCATGCTCAGCCCGACCTTCCAGGAGGACATCCCGCTGACGATGTTCGTCTTCCCGGCCAACCAGGAGGCCGAGCTGCCCGAGGTCTTCGAGGAGCACACCGTGCTGCCCGACGATCCGATCGAGATGGATCACCAGACGATCGGCGAGCACCGTGAGCAGTGGATCGAGGACTGGACGGCGACGGTGCTGCGGTGACCTGCTCCGCTCACCGCCGTAAAGGGACGACGTCGGGATGAGGCCCGCGGACCAGGCCCGGAGCCGTGGGGCGACGCTGGCACTGCTGGCCGTCCCCATCGGCTTCCTGGCCGTGTTCTTCCTCTGGCCGGTGGCGACGATCGTCGCCACCGGCCTGGCGCCCGACGGCGATCTGCAGCTCGGCGCCGTCGGACGCGTGCTCACCGACCCCTCGGTGCGCTCGGTGGCCTGGTTCACGCTGTGGCAGGCGGTGGTGTCCACGTCCTTGACGCTGCTGCTCGGCATCCCAGGGGCCTACGCCCTCTCCCGGCTCGAGTTCCGCGGGCGCTCGCTGCTCCAGGCCGGGGTCACCGTTCCGTTCGTGCTGCCCACGGTGGTGGTCGGATCCGCCTTCCTGGCACTGCTGGGCCCTCGCAGTCCGCTCAACACCGCCCTCACGACGCTGCTGGGCGACGCCGCGCCGACCCTGGACCTGCGCCGCACCGTCACCGCGATCCTCATCGCCCACGTCTTCTTCAACTACGCGGTGGTCGTACGGACCGTCGGTGGTCTGTGGTCGCTGATCGATCCCCGGCTCGAGGACGGCGCCCGGGTCCTCGGCGCGTCACGGTGGCGGGCGTTCCGCGAGGTGTCGCTGCCATTGCTGGCCCCGGCGATCGCCTCCAGTGCCGCGATCGTGTTCCTGTTCACCTTCACCTCGTTCGGCGTGGTGCTGATCCTCGGAGGCCCGGGTCGTGCCACCCTGGAGGTCGAGATCCACCGTGCCACCACCCAGTTGCTCGATCTACCGCTGGCCTCGGCGCTGGCGCTGCTGCAGCTGGTCGCGGTCGTCACGGCGCTGTTGGTCTACGGCCGTCTCCAGCGGCGCGCGACCACCCAGCCGCTGGTGGGCAGCGCGGCCACGCGGCGACGGCCACGCGGACCCGTCGAGCGCTGGTTCCTCGGGGCGAACCTCACCGTCGTGACGCTGCTGCTGGCCACACCGTTGCTGGTGCTCGTCGAGCGCTCGTTCGACACCGGTGAGGGCTACGGCCTGGCGAACTGGCGGGGACTGCTCACCGACGAACGTGCGACCGTGCTGGCGGTGCCCGCCGGCGAGGCGGTGCGCAACTCGTTGATGTTCGGCGCCGCTGCCACGTTGATCGCGCTGGTGGTCGGCGGCCTGGCCGCGACCGCGGCCACGTCGCAGACCCGGTTGCTCTCCCGC
>JBKGZF010000025.1:0-13002 GCA_046545715.1 Nitriliruptoraceae bacterium
GATCGACCCCGATCGGCTCGAGGACTACGTCGCCAACGGCGGCTACCGCGCGCTCGCCAAGGCGCTGACCAGCATGACCCCCGAGCAGGTGATCGACGAGGTCGAGGCCAGCGGCCTGCGCGGTCGCGGCGGGGCCGGGTACCCCACGGCGCGCAAGATGCGCGGGCTGCACGAGGCCGACGCCGGTCCGGACGGGACCAAGTACGTCGTCGCCAACGGCGACGAGGGCGACCCCGGCGCCTACATGGACCGCACGATCATGGACTCCGACCCCCATCGGGTGCTCGAGGGCCTCACGCTCGCCGCCTACGCCACCGGCGCCTCCAAGGGCTACCTCTATGTCCGGGCGGAGTACCCGCTGGCGATCGAGCGGCTCGAGCGCGCGATCCGGGCGGCCAAGCGCGCGAAGCTCCTCGGGCGCAACGTGCTCGGCACCGACTTCGCCTTCGACGTGGAGGTCCGCGTCGGCGCCGGCGCGTTCGTCTGCGGTGAGGAGACCGCCCTGATGGCCTCGATCGAGGGACGTCGGGGCCTGCCGGAGCTGCGACCGCCCTACCCCACCCAGAGCGGCCTGTGGGGCCAGCCCACCATGATCAACAACGTGGAGACGCTGGCCAACCTCGCACCGATCGTCCGCGACGGATCGCAGGCCTTCGCCGCGATCGGCACCGCCGAGAGCCGCGGCACCAAGGTCTTCGCGCTCGCGGGCTCGCTCGCCAACACCGGGCTGATCGAGGTGCCGATGGGCATCAGCCTGCGCGAGATCGTCTTCGAGATGGGCGGCGGCATCCCCGGTGGCCTCGGCTTCAAGGCAGCGCAGACCGGCGGCCCCTCCGGCGGCTGCATCCCCGAGCGCTTCATCGACACCCCGGTCGACTACGAGCACCTCCAGCAGCTCGGCTCGATGATGGGCTCGGGCGGTCTCGTCGTGCTCGACGAGACGGTCAGCATGCCGGAGATGGCGCGCTTCTACATGGAGTTCTGCCGCGACGAGAGCTGCGGCAAGTGCGCGCCGTGCCGCGTGGGCACGATGAAGATGTACCGCTTCCTCGACCGGATCTGTCGTGGCGTCGGCCGCCCGCGCGACCTCCAGCACCTCGAGAGCCTGTGCCGGACCGTGCGTGCCACCTCGCTGTGCGGTCTAGGCCAGAGCGCACCCAATCCGGTGTTCTCGACGCTGGATCACTTCCGTGACGAGTACCTCGCGCTGCTGCGCGACGAGCCACCGGCCGCGCCGGCACCGCTCGGCGTCGCGGGCGCCGCCGACCCGTCCGCCGCGACGACCGCACCGGGAGGTGAGGCATGAGCCTGGTCCCGCCGCGTCCTCCCGGTCCGCGCCCCAACGTGCCGGTGTTGCTCGACGGCGCCGAGGTGCTCGCCTACGAGGGCGAGACGATCCTCGCGCTCGCACGGCGGCTGGGCACGCCGATCCCGACCCTGTGCTACCTCGACGGTCTCTCGGTCCACGGCGGCTGCCGGCTGTGCGTGGTGGAGGTGGTGGGCGACAAGCGCCTCTCGCTGGCCTGCGCCACCCCGGTGACCGCCGAGATGGAGATCCTCACCGACACCCGTGAGCTGCGCGACCACCGCCGGCGGGTGATCGAGCTGCTGTTCGCCGAGGGCAACCACATCTGCGCCACCTGCGTGGCCAGCGGCGGCTGCGAGCTACAGGACCTCGCCGCCACCAACGACGTCGACCACATCCACTACGCGCTGGAGTTCCCCCGCGCCGAGGTGGATGCCTCCCACCCCAAGTACGTGCTGGACCGCGAACGCTGCGTGCTGTGCACGCGCTGCGTGCGCGTCTGTGACGAGGTCGAGGGCGCCCACGTCTGGGACATCGCCAACCGGGGCAACACCTCGACGTTGGTGGCCGAGCTCGGCAAGCCCTGGGGCGAGGCGAGCTCCTGCACCTGGTGCGGCAAGTGCGTGCTGGTCTGCCCGACCGGTGCGCTGAGCTTCAAGGGTCGCAGCACCGGTGAGATGCGCCACGACCCGGACCTGATCGCCTTCCTCTCCCGTGCGCGCGAGCAGGGCGAGTGGGTCGACCGCACGGAGGTGTCGTCATGATCGAGGCGAGCAGCGGGCCGCGCCTGCGCCTGGCCACGGCGTGGCTGGGCGGCTGCTCGGGCTGCCACATGTCCTTCCTCGACCTCGATGAGTGGCTGTTCGACCTCCACGAGCGCGCCGAGGTGGTCTTCGGCCCGCTCACCGACGCCAAGTCCTTCCCGCCCGACGTCGACCTCACCCTGGTCGAGGGCGCGGTCACCAACGAGGACAACCTGGCCCTGGCCCGTGACATCCGCGCCAACAGCCGGGTGGTCGCCTCCTTCGGCGACTGCGCGGTGACCGGCAACGTCACCTCGCTGCGCAACGGGATGGGCGAGCCGGACGCGATGCTTGAGCGCGTCTACGTCGACCACCCCGACCTGCACGGGGTCCTGCCGCGCGAGGTCGTGCCGGCCCTGCTGCCCACCGCCCAGCCGTTGCACGAGCTGATCACCGTCGACGTCTACCTGCCGGGCTGCCCGCCCTCCGCCGAACGGATCCGCACCGCACTTACCGCCCTGCTGGACGCGCTGGCCACCGGCCAGCCCCTCCCCCGCGACTGGCGCGGCCCGCAGGAGCTGACCTTCGGCAACTGACGCGTCCGCCCGCGACCACCGCACACCCGCCGGAGCCGCCATGCACGACATCCACCTCATCGACCCGGTCACCCGGATCGAGGGGCACGCCAAGATCACCCTCCACCTCGACGAGCAGGGCTCGGTCGCCGACGCGCGCTTCCACGTCACCGAGTTCCGCGGCTTCGAGGACTTCTGCCGCGGACGGCCGGTCGCCGAGATGCCGGGGCTGACGGCACGCACCTGCGGGATCTGCCCGGTCAGCCACCTGCTGGCCTCGGCCAAGGCCGTCGACGCGATCCACGCCCTGACGGTGCCCCCGGCCGCGCACCTGCAGCGTCAGCTGGCCAACCTCGGCCAGATCGTCCAGTCGCACGTGCTGAGCTTCTTCCACCTCTCGGCACCGGACCTGCTGCTGGGCATGGACGCCGACCCCGCCACCCGCAACGTGTTCGGCCTGATGCAGGCCGAGCCGGAGCTGGTCCGCCGCGGGGTGCGCCTGCGGCAGTTCGGCCAGGAGGTGATCGCCGCGGTCGCCGGCGAGCGCATCCACGGCAAGGGCATCGTCCCCGGCGGGGTGGCCGCTGCGCTCACCACCGAGCGTCGCGATGCGATCCGGGCGGGGCTCGACGAGGCGCTGACCGCAGCGACCGACACCTGGCAGCTGCTGACCTCGGTCCTCGACGGGTTCAGCCGCGAGATCACCTCGTTCGGCGACTTCCCGAGCCTCTACCTGGCCCACTGCCAGCCGGACGGCACCTGGGAGCACCACGCGGGCCACCTGCGGGTGATCGACGGCGACGGCGCGATCGTCGCCGATCAGCTCGACCCGGCCGACTACCGCGACTACCTCGGCGAGGCCGCCAACCCCGACTCCTACCTCAAGTCGCCCTACTGGAAGGCGCTGGTCGCCGACGACGACCCGCGCCCGGGGATGTACCGGGTCGGGCCGCTGGCGCGGATCAACATCGCCGAGCGCTTCGGCACCCCGGTCGCCGACGAGCTGCTCGCCGGCTTCCGCGACCGGGTGGGCCGCATCGTGTCCTCCTCGTTCCACTTCCACGCCGCGCGGGTGCTCGAGGTGATCGCCTCGATCGAGCTGATCGGTCAGCTGCTCGACGACCCCGTGCTGCTCGACCCCAACGTGCGCGCGCAGGCGGGCATCAACGCCCGTCGTGGCGTCGGGGCGTCCGAGGCGCCGCGGGGCACGTTGTTCCACGACTACGAGGTCGATGGCACCGGCATGGTCACCGGCGTGAACATGATCATCGCCACCGGCCAGAACGAGCTGGCGATGAACCAGACGATCCTGGAGATCGCCCGCGAGTTCGTTGACGGCCCCCAGCTCTCCGACGGCGTGCTCAACCGCGTCGAGGCCGGCATCCGCGCCTACGACCCGTGCCTGTCGTGCTCCACGCATGCGCTCGGTCAGATGCCGATGCAGCTCGAGCTGCTCGACCCGGATGGAGGCCTGCTCGATGAGCGCCACCGCCACTGAGCCGCCACAGCGCCCACGAGCGCCGATCCTGGTGGTCGGCGTCGGCAGCCCGCTGCGCGGCGACGACGCCGCCGGCCGCTACCTCGTCGAGCACCTCGCCGAGCTCGAACTGGCGAACGTCGCGACCCGCTCGGTCCACCAGCTGACCCCGGAGCTCGCCGCCGATTGGGTCGGACGTGAGCTGGTGGTGATCGTCGATGCCGACGTCGAGGTGGCACGCCCGACGCTGCGCAGCATCGAGCGGCCCCCGGTGGCCGCGCTGATGAGCCACCACAGCGATCCGGCGGCGCTCTACGCCACGGCCGCACTGCTCGGCGAGCCGCCGGAGCGGCTGGAGGTGCTCAGCCTGCCCGCCGCCGACCTCGCGCTCGGCACCGAGCTGTCGACGTTGGCCGCCTCTGCGGTCGAGCAGGCGGTAGCGCTGCTGTGCGAGCGGCTGCTGCCTGCCGCCGCGGCCGTCTGACCCCGCCCGGCTGCAACCGCTCAGGCCACGGTGGCCAGGCCCTCCGCGCAGCGCAGCATCGCGGCGACGGTGCGGTCGACGTCGTCCTCGTCGCTCGCCCAGTCAGACACCGAGATCCGCATCATCCGGTGACCGCGCCAGGTCGTGCCGCTGACGAACGCGGTGCCGTCGGCCTGGATCGCGGCGACCACCTCGTCGTTGAACCGGTCGGGATCGCGGTCGCCCGGGGGCAGCCAACGGATCAGGACCTGGTTGAACACGACCGCGTTGACCACCTCGAGCCGGCCGCGCGCCGCCAGCTCGCTCGCGAAGCGTCGGGCCAGGCGCGTGGTACGGCCGACGATGTCGGCGACGCCCTCACGACCGAGCGAGCGCAGCGCGGCGTAGACCTCCACGCCACGGGCCCGTCGCGAGAACTCCGGGTTCCAGTCCATCGCCTCGCGGACCTCGCCCTCACCCTGGATCAGGTAGCTCGCCCGCACGCTCATCGCCGCACGGTGGGCAGCGGGCCGGCCACAGATCGCGATGCCGCAGTCGTAGGCGAGGTTGAGCAGCTTGTGCCCGTCGGTCGACCACGAGTCCAGCCGGTCGATCTCGGCGGTGAGGTGGCGATGGTCCGGGGAGGCGGCCGCCAGCAGCCCGACGGCGCCGTCGACGTGGACCCAGGTCGGGTTGCCGCGTGCCCGGTGCTCATCGGCCACCTCGGCGATCGCACCGAACGGGTCGAAGGCGCCGGTGTTGATGTTGCCGGCCTCGGCGCAGACGATCGTCGGCCCCTCAAGACCCTCCAGGGTGGCGCGCAGGTCGGCCACCTGCAGACGGTCCTGGTCGTCGCAGTCCACCTCGATGCCGGTGCGCTCACCGAGCCCGAGGAACCGCAGCGACCGTGAGATCGTGGAGTGGCGACCGGTCTTGACCACGACGTTGACACGCGGTGCGCCCTGCAGCCCGTCGGCCTCGACGTCCCAGCCGGCCTCGCGCAGCACGTGGTCGCGGGCCGCGGCCAAGCAGGTGAAGTTGGCCATCTGACCGCCGGTGACCAGCCCGACCGAGCTCTCCTCCGGCAGGCCGAGCAGCTCGACGAGCCAGCGTGTCGCGACCTCCTCGATGATGGCGACCCCCGGTGTCGGCGCATACAGCCCGGCGTTCTGGTCCCAGGTGCTGACCAGCAGCTCCGCGCCGTAGGCGGCCGGGTGCAGCCCGCCGATCACGAAGCCGAAGTACCGCCCCGAGGCGTGGGCGGCGAGGAACGGCTCGACGTCGCGGGCGAGCGCGGCGACGACGTCGGCCGGCGGCATCCCGGCGTCGCCGAGCGGCGCGTCGAGGGCCGCGCGGACCTCGTCGGGCGAGGTCGTGGGGTAGACGCGACGCTCTGGCAGCGAGGCGAGGTACTCGCGAGCTGCCGAGGTGGCGACCTCGAGGACGGATTCCCAGTCGGACGCGAGCACCTGGCACCTCCGGATCGGACCCGCTCAGCCTAGGCACGCCACTGCGGGATGCGAGAAACTGGGGATACTCCCAGCTTCTCGCATCCACGCCCCACATCCGCGGCGTTCGGGACCCGGCCCGGCCGCGCCGATCGGACCGGGGCTCAGTCACCGTGATCGAGCCGGGCGGCGACCGCGGCCTGCCCGAAGCTGATGCCACCGTCGTTCGGCGGCACGTGGTGGTGACGCAGCACCTCGAAACCGTGTGCGACCAACAGCCGGGTGAGCGCGCGCGACAGCAGCACGTTCTGGAACACCCCGCCCGACAGGGCGACGGTGGCGATGCCGGTCCGCTCGCCGATCCGCGCGCACGCCCGCGCGGTGAGCTGTGCGACGCTCACGTGGAAGCGTGCCGCGATCTCAGCCACCGGTGTGCCGGCCGTGAGCTCGTCGACGACCGCGCTGACGATCGCAGGGCCGGGCAGCACCAGCATCCCCGCCACCTCGTCGGGTGCCAGCCCCTCGGTGCCCACCAGCGGGACCGTGCCGTCGACCGGTCCGCGCCGCGCGCACTGCTCGAGCTCGATCGCGGCGTGCCCCTCGTAGGTGGTCACGTCGCGTACGCCGAGCAGCGCGGCGACCGCGTCGAACAGTCGCCCCATGCTGGAGGTGGCCGGCGCGAAGCGGCCGTCACGGGCGACCGACACCACCTCGTCGAAGCGCTCGCGATGGCGCTCGACGAGCGCCAGGTCGTGCGGCGGTCCGGCGTCGAAGGCCGCGTCCAGGTAGCTGGCCGCCATCCGCCACGGCTCGCGGATCGCCTGTTCGCCCCCCGGTAGCGGCACCGTCGCGAGGTGACCGACCCGGTCGAAGCCGGCCAGGTCGGCGACGAGCAGCTCGCCACCCCACACCGTGCCGTCAGTGCCGTAGCCCGTGCCGTCGAAGGCCACGCCGATCACCCGCTCGTCACGGCCGTTGTCGGCGAGGCACGCGGCGATGTGGGCATGGTGGTGCTGCACCCCGATCGTCTCGACGTCGTCGAGCTCCAGGGCATGCTGGGTGGAGAGGTAGCGCGGGTGCAGGTCGTGGGCGACCACCTGCGGGCGGATGTCGTAGAGGCGAGCGAGGTGGCCGCTCGCCTCGCGGAAGGCGGCCAGGGCCGCGAGGTCCTGCAGGTCGCCGAGGTGGGGCGAGAGCCACGCCTGGGCGCCGCGCACCAGGCAGATGGTGTTCTTCAGCTCAGCGCCCACGGCGAGCACGTCGCGCGGTGCGGCCACCGGCAGCGACAGCGGCCGCGGCGCGTCGCCTCGCGAGCGGCGGATCGGCACGGGGGCGCCGTCCACCACCTGCACCACCGAGTCCTCGACGCGCACGTGGATCGGACGGTCGTGGGTGAGCACGGCGTCGGCGATGTCGCCGAGGGTCGCGGCCACCTCCTCGTCGCGGTGGACGATCGGCTCGTCCGAGCGGTTGCCGCTGGTCATCACCAGCGGCCGTCGCCCGACCGCGGCCATCAACAGGTGGTGCAACGGGGTGTAGGGCAGCAGCAGGCCGAGCTCGTCGCGGCCGGGCGCGACCGCCTCGGCCACCGGCTGAACGTCGGATCGTCTCGGGGCCAGCACGATCGGCCGGGCGGGCGAGGCCAGCAGCTGCTCGGTGGTCGCGTCGAGATGGCACAGCTCGCGGGCCGCCGCGAGGTCGGCGACCATCACCGCGAACGGCTTGTCCTCGCGCTGCTTGCGCGCGCGCAGCCTCGCCGCGGCCTGCTCGTGGGCGGCGTCGACGGCGACGTGGTAGCCGCCGAGCCCCTTGACCGCCAGGACGTGCCCGGCACCCAGCCACCCCGCGGCGGTGGCGATCGGCTCGCCCTCGATCGGCGTGCCGTCCAGTCGCTCGAACGAGAGCGACGGGCCGCAGTCGGGGCAGCAGGTGGGCTGGGCGTGGAACCGCCGGTCGGTGGGGTCCTCGTACTCCGCCCGGCAGGCCGCGCACAGCTGGAAGCCGGCCATGGTCGTGTTCGGCCGGTCGTAGGGCACGTCGGTCACGATCGAGTACCGCGGGCCGCAGTTGGTGCAGTTGGTGAAGGCGTAGCCAGCCCGTCGGTCGCTGGGGTCGAGGACCTCCGCGAGGCAGTCCTCGCAGGTGGCGACGTCGGGCGGTATCAGCGTGCGCCGCTGGCCGCCCGGCGGGCTCGCGACGATCTGGAAGGACCGCTCCCCGCGGGGCGCCGCGTCGGTGACCTCGACCGCCTCGATCGAGGCCAGCGGTGGCGCTTCGCGAGGCAGCCGGTCGACGAAGTCCTGCACGGCAGCGGCGTCCCCCTCCACCTCGATGAAGACGCCGCGCGCATCGTTGCCGACCCGACCGCCGAGACCCAGCCCGACCGCGAGCGCGTGGACGTAGGGACGGAAGCCGACGCCCTGGACGGTGCCCTGGACCCGGATGTCGCGGCGCACCACCTCGTGCATCACGTCCTCGCTGCCGTCGGCCGGTCGACCAGCCTGCCGACACGCTGGCGACAGGCTCTGCCGGGGATCCACCCTCGAGGCGACCACGCCGGAGGTCCCCAACCTAGGTTCGCTCGTCCCGGTCCAGCAGGGGCCTGTGGCCCCGGCTACCGCGCCGCGCTACCTCTAGCATCGTGGACGTACCGACCCCGCACCGGTACGGGATCGTGCCCACCGCGATCCCCCGCACCCGTCCCAGGACCCCTCCATGTGCCTCGGGATCCCCGGCCAGATCGTCGAGCTCGACGCCGCCGACCCGCATCGGGCGATCGCCGACGTCGAGGGGGCGCGGCGCGAGATCTCGATCGCGCTGTTCTCCGAGGGCGGGGAGCCACCGATCGAGCGCGGCGAGTGGGTGCTGATCCACGTGGGCTTCGCGATGTCGCGCATCGACGAGGCCGAGGCCGAGCAGACCCTGCGCTCGCTGCGCGCGCTCGGCCAGGTCTACGAGGGCGAGCGCGAGGAGTTCGCCACCGCCGGGACGATGGACCCGCTCGTCCAGCTCACCGGGGAGCCGCCCTTCCGCCGGGGAGAGGTCCGTGACGAGGGAGGGTCGCCATGAGCTACCCGCTCCTACCGCACGGCCCAAGCGTGCCCACGCCCGATCCTGGCCAGGTCTGTATCACCTGCTCGGACGAGGGGCGCGTCGCCGAGGTCGTCGAGGTGGTCGACGCACACACCGTCCGGGCACGTACGCCCCGCGGGCTCGAGCAGGTGGACACCACGCTGCTGGCGACGGTGGCCGTCGGCGACCGGGTGCTGGTGCACGCCGGGACCGCCATCGCCGACCTTCCCGAACCGGACGGCGCGCGATGAGGTTCGTCGACGAGTTCCGCGACCCCGTGGCCGGCCGTGCCGCGATCGAGCGCATCCACGCCCTCGCCGCCGAGCAGCCGCGCCACCTGAAGTTCATGGAGGTCTGCGGGGGCCACACCCACACCATCTACCGGCATGGGATCGAGCAGCTGCTGCCCGAGGACGTCGAGCTGGTCCACGGCCCAGGCTGCCCGGTGTGCGTGATCCCCATGGGCCGGGTCGACGATGCGCTGCACCTCGCGGCGCAGCCCGGGGTGACGCTGACCTCGTTCGGCGACATGATGCGCGTGCCCGGCTCCACCTCGACGTTGCTGGATGCGAAGGCCGAGGGCGCCGACGTGCGCATGGTCTACTCCCCGCTCGACGCGCTGGCCGTCGCACAGCGTGAGCCGGACCGGCACGTGGTGTTCTTCGCGGTCGGGTTCGAGACCACCTCGCCGTCGACGGCCGTCACCATCCGGCGGGCACGTGAGCTCGGCGTCGACAACTTCAGCGTGTTCAGCAACCACGTGCTGATCGTGCCCCCGCTGCGCGCGATCCTCACCGCCCCCGAGCTCGACCTCGACGGGTTCATCGGACCGGGACACGTCTCCACGGTGATCGGCAACCGCCCCTACCGCTTCGTGCCGGAGGAGTTCTCGATCCCGGTGGTGACCGCCAGGTTCGAGCCACTGGACGTGATCCAGGCGATCGAGATGCTGCTGCGTCAGTACGCCGAGGGGCGCTGCGAGGTCGAGAACCAGTACACCCGCGTGGTCCGCGACGAGGGCAACCCGCGGGCGCTCGAGCTGCTCGACGAGGTCTTCGCCACGCGCGAGACCTTCGAATGGCGGGGGCTCGGCTGGATCCCCCACAGCGGGCTCGCCATCGCCGAGGACTACGCCGACCTCGACAGCGAGCGTCGCTTCACCCTGCCGGGAGCACGCGTGACCGATCCGCCCGCGTGCGAGTGCGGCTCGGTGCTGCGTGGCGTGCTCAAGCCCTGGCAGTGCGGGGTGTTCGGCACCGCCTGCACGCCCGAGACCCCGATCGGGACCTGCATGGTGTCCTCCGAGGGCGCCTGCGCCGCCTACTACGAGTTCGGCCGGCTACGGGGCGCCGACGACGCCGATCCCTTGCCACTGGTCAGCGCCGATCGGGCACGACGGTGACCCCGCCGGAGCACCCCGATCGCGACACCGTGGACCAGCGCATCGCCGCGGTGCGGGCACGTCGGCCGCGCCTGCGCGACGAGCACGTCACCCTCGCCCACGGCGCGGGTGGCAAGGCCTCACGTGCGCTGGTCGATGCGGTGTTCCTCGACGCGTTCGACGATCCCGCGCTCGCCCCGCTCGGCGACGCCGCCGTGCTCGACCCACCGGCCGACGGCGAGCGGCTGGCGGTGAGCACCGATTCGTTCGTGGTCCAGCCACGCCGCTTCCCGGGCGGCTCGATCGGGGATCTCGCGGTCAACGGCACGATCAACGACGTCGTCGCCGGTGGCGGCCGTCCGGCCTGGCTCTCGGTGGCCTTCGTGATCGAGGAGGGGCTCGCGGTCGAGGAGCTGCGCACGATCGTCGCCGACATGGCAGCGGCGGCGCGCAGCGCCGGCGTGCGGATCGTCACCGGGGACACCAAGGTCGTCCAGGCCGGCGCCGCCGACGGGGTCTACATCACCACCACCGGTGTCGGTCACGTCCCAGTCGGACGGCAGCTGGATGCGGGCCGGGTGCGACCGGGGGATGCGGTGATCCTCACCGGCACCCTCGCCGACCACGGCATGGCGGTGATGCTCGCACGCGGCGAGCTCGCGATCGAGGCCGACGTCGCCTCCGACACCGCGGCGATGCACGAGCTGGCCGAGGCACTGCACGCCGCCGCCCCCGACACCCGCTGGCTGCGTGACCCGACCCGCGGCGGGCTAGCCACCTCGCTCGACGAGCTGGCGCAGGCCGCCGGGTGCGGGGTGGTCATCGCCGAGGAGGCGCTGCCGGTGCGTGCGACGGTCGCCGGCGCGTGCGACCTGCTCGGCATCGACCCGATCTACGTGGCCAACGAGGGCAAGCTGGTTGCGATCGTCCCCGCCGAGCAGACCGAGTCAGCCATCGACGCGCTGCGCAGCCACCCACTCGGTGCGGACGCGGCGGTGATCGGCGAGATCCGGGCCGAGCCCGTCGGCACGGTGGTGATGCGCACCGCGATGGGCGGCACCCGCGTGGTCGACATGCTGGTCGGCGACCCGCTGCCCCGCATCTGCTGAGCCGGTCGCAGCGGGCCCGTCCGCAGCTCAGCCGGGATGGCGGTAGACGGGCACCTCCTCGGGGGGCAGGGGGGTGTTGCCGAGGATCAGATCCGCCGCCTTCTCGGCGATCATCATCACCGGGGCGTAGATGTTGCCGTTGGTGATGCTCGGCATGACCGACGCGTCGACCACGCGCAGCCCCTCCAGTCCGTGGACCTTCATGGTGGCTGGATCGACCACCGCGCCGTCATCGGTGCCCATGCGCGCCGTGCACGAGGGGTGGTAGGCGGTCTCGCCGTCGCGGGCGACCCAGTCGAGGATCTGCTCGTCGGTCTCGACCTGCGGGCCGGGCTGGAGCTCGCCGTCGTCGTACGGCTCGAAGGCCGGCTGGCGGAGGATCTCGCGCGCGACACGAACCGACTCGACCCACTCACGGCGGTCGCGGTCGGTCGAGAGGTAGTTGAAGCGCAGCGCGGGGTAGACGCGCGGGTCGCGTGAGGTGATCTTCACCGAGCCGCGGACATCGGAGAACATCGGCCCGATATGCACCTGGTAGCCGTGGCCCTCGGCCGGCGAGGTGCCGTCGTAGCGGATCGCGATCGGCAGGAAGTGGAACATCAGGTTGGGGCGATCCACCTCGTCGTTGGTCCGGACGAAACCGCCAGCCTCGAAGTGGTTGGTGGCACCCGGGCCGGAGCGCCCGAACAGCCACTGCGCGCCGATGAGCGGGCGCCGCCACCACGCCAGGTGTGGCTGGAGGCTGACCGGCTGCTTGGAGGCGTGCTGGACGTAGACCTCGAGGTGGTCCTGGAGGTTCTCGCCGACACCGGGCAGGTCGTGGACGGGCCGGACACCGACCTGCTCGAGCTCGCGGGCGTTGCCCACCCCCGAGAGCTGCAGCAGCTGGGGGGTGTTGATCGAGCCGCCACTGAGGATGATCTCGCCGCCGTGAGCACGACGCAGCCGTCCACGGTGGATGTAGTCGACCGCCCGTGCCCGCCGGTCATCGTCGAAGACCACCCGCGCCGCATGTGCCCGCGTCGTGACGGTGAGGTTGGGCCGGTCCATCACCGGGTGCAGGTAGGCGCGGGCCGCACTGAGCCGGCGGCCCCGGTAGGTGGTCCGGTCGAACCGCGCGAAGCCCTCCTGGCGGTAGCCGTTGACGTCGTCGGTCAGCGGATAGCCGGCCTGCTGCGCTGCCTCGAGGAACGCGTCGAACAGCGGGTTGTCCGCGGCACCACGCTCGAGCTTGAGCGGACCGTCGCCGCCGCGCCAGTCGTCCGCACCTGCGAGGCAGGCCTCCATGCGCTTGAAGTACGGCAGACAGTGGGCGTAATCCCAGGCGCCCATCCCGGGCGCCTCGGCCCAGTGGTCGTAGTCGAGCGGGTTGCCGCGCTGGAAGATCATCCCGTTGATGCTCGACGAGCCGCCGAGCACCTTGCCGCG
>JBKGZF010000026.1:0-12936 GCA_046545715.1 Nitriliruptoraceae bacterium
GGCCGGCGACGTCGGCTTCGGCAAGACCGAGGTCGCCGTCCGCGCCGCGGGCAAGGCGGTGTTCCATGGCAAACAGGTGGCCGTGCTCGTGCCGACCACGATCCTGGCCCAGCAGCACTTCGAGACCTTCAAGGAGCGCTTCTCGGGCTTCCCCGTGCAGGTCGAGGAGCTCTCGCGCTTCGTGACCGACCGGCACCGTCGGCGGGTGCTGGACGGGCTTGCGGCCGGCACCGTCGACATCGTGATCGGAACGCACTCCCTGCTGGCCGGCAGCGTGCAGTGGAAGGACCTTGGCCTCGTCATCGTCGACGAGGAGCAGCGCTTCGGGGTGTCGCAGAAGGAGCGCCTCAAGCAGCTGCGGACCTCGGTCGACGTGCTGTCGATGTCGGCCACCCCGATCCCGCGGACCCTGGAGATGGCGGTCTCGGGGATCCGCGACCTGTCGGTGATCGAGACCCCGCCGGAGGACCGCCAGCCGGTGCTGACCTCGGTTCAGGAGTACGACGAGGCGCAGGTGGCCCTGGCGATCCGGCGTGAGCTGCTGCGCGACGGTCAGGTGTTCTACGTCCACAACCAGATCGACACGATCGACCGGGTCGCCGCCCACCTGGCTGAGCTGGTGCCCGACGCCCGCATCGAGATCGCCCACGGGCGGATGGACGAGCGGCAGCTCGAGCAGGTGATGGTGCGCTTCTGGGAGCGTGAGTTCGACGTCCTGGTGTGCACCACCATCATCGAATCCGGGTTGGACGTCCCCAACGCCAACACGCTGATCATCGAGCGTGCGGATCTGCTCGGGTTGGGACAGCTCCACCAGCTGCGCGGTCGGGTCGGGCGGTCCTCCGAGCGCGGCTACGCCTACTTCCTCTTCCCGGAGGGTGCCAGCGTCACCGAGCCCGCCTACGAGCGGCTCAAGACCATCGCCGATCACGCGCGGCTCGGCTCGGGCCTGGCGATCGCCATGCGTGATCTGGAGATCCGCGGCGCCGGCAACGTCGTCGGAGCCGAGCAGTCGGGTCACGTCGCTGCCGTCGGGTTCGACATGTACTCCCAGCTGCTCAAGGAGGAGATCGGTGATCTCTCCGGTGAGCCGATCGAGGAGGAGGTCGACATCAAGGTGGAGCTGCCGGTGGACGCCCACCTGCCCCACGACTACGTCGAGGACGCCACCCAGCGGCTCGAGCTCTACCAGCGGATCTCCGCCGTCCGCGACGCTGCCGGGGTCAAGGACGTCCGCGAGGAGCTCGTCGACCGCTTCGGGGAGCTGCCCGAGCCGGCGGACCGGCTGCTGACGATCGCGGCGTTGCGGGCGGCCCTGCGCCGCTGGGGGATCACCGAGGTGGTGCTCACCCCACGTGACCAGCTGCGCATCTCCCCGGTGGAGCTACGTGACAGCCAGGTGGTGCGCCTGGAGCGCAACCATCCCGGTCACCGCCTCAAGCGCGACCAGGGCGTGGTGCTGATCCCGCTGCCCAAGCCCCGCCCGGACGATCTGGTCTCCTGGGTCGCAGCCACCCTGCGCGACCTGTTCGCCTCGCCCAAGCGCGGCTGAGGCCATCGAGCTCCGGCCCCACGAGCCGCATGGTCAGCGTCCCTCGTGCCTCACGACCCGGTTGGCTCCTCGAGATCCTCGAGCTCGGTGCCGAGCGTCTCCGGCAGCCAGGTGAAGCCGACGGCGGCGATCGCCACGATCACGCCGATCAGCTGCGAGGCGGAGTCGAAGCCGCTGGTGACGTCGGCGAGCACCCCGAAGCCGAGCAGGCCGAGGCTGGCCCCGAGCACACCGGCGATCGTCTCCCAGCCGGCGAGGGTCGCACGGATCCGGGTCGGCACCAGCTCAGCGACGAGCGCCCCGCCCGGCGGCGCGAACGCGCTGCTGGTCCCCAGCGCGGCCAGGTAGCCGACGGCGAGGGCCAGGGTGCCGCCGGAGTAGGCGAAGGCCACCCCGGCGCCGGTCAGCGCCATGCTCACGCCCGCGGAGACGCGGCGGCCGAACCGGTCGGCGGCCCAGCGACCGACGAGGATGCCCACGAGCCCCACCGGCCCCGCGCCGAGCACCAGCATCGACAGGTAGAGCGGTGAGCTGCCGAGCACCCGTTCGCCGTAGACGAACAGGTAGGTGAAACCGGGGCCGGTGGCCAGTGCGAGGGTGCCGGTGAGCACCGCCAGCAGCGTGACACGAGGCACGTAGCGTCGTGGGATGCGGCCCGGCAGCCCGACCGCCCGTCGGTGTTCGGTGACGATGCGCGGCTCCCGGATCCGGCGTGCCAGCAGCGGCAGCAGCAGCAGCGGTACCAGCGCGAACGCCATGACCAGGCGGAACGACGGGTCCCCGGGCAGCAGGCCCCGCCCCACGGCGACGATCCCCGAGCCCAGCCCGTAGGCCACCGCGATCAGTGCCAGGGCCGCGGAGCGGTCGTTGGCCCGTGACTCCTCGGCGGCGACGACCCCGGCCAGCGCGTTGACCGTGCTCAGCGCCGGTCGGGCGAAGGCGACCAGCGCCACGTACCACCAGAAGCTCGGTGCCGCGGCGGCAAGCGAGGTAAGGGTGAGCCCGACCGCTGCGGTCGCCAGCAGCACCGTACGGCGGCCGACCCGGTCGGCGAGCGCGGCGGCGGGCAGGCTTCCAAGCGACGCCAGCCGCACGACCGTCAACGCGATCCCGACGGTGGTCGCCGGCAGACCGATCTGCTGGACGGCCTCGTCGCCGGCGCCCGGCTCACCGAAGGTGGCGGCCACATCGCCGATCACCGTGGTCAGCGAGAACTGGGCGATACCGGCGGCGATCGAGAGCACCGAGACCGTCAGGACCGGCGCGGTCAGCCAGGCGGGTCGGCGGCGCGCGGCCGTGCCCCGGTCGTCGGCGGTCACCGGGCTCCTCGCGATCGGTGCGGACGGGCTCCTGCCGTCAGAGCCGCCGACGGTAGCGCCGCCTGGTCCGCGCCGACCCCTCGCCAGCACGGCGCGGGTCCGACGATCGGCAGTAGTGTCGGTGCCATGCGCCTGATCACCTGGAACGTCAACTCCGTGCGTGCTCGCATGCCCCGTGTGCTCGAGCTGCTGGACCAGCATGCGCCGGACGTCGTCTGTCTGCAGGAAACCAAGGTCTCCGCAGAGGACTTCCCCCACGAGGCGTTCACCGCGGCCGGCTACCGCGTGGTCGAGCGCTCCGAGGGACCGCGCAACGGTGTCGCGCTGGTGGTGCCCCACGACGTCGGGGTCGAGCAGGTCACGGTCACGCTGCCCGGAGCGCCAGCCCCAGACGAGGCGCGCTGGATCGAGGCGACGATCGACGGTGTGCGCGTGGTGTCGGTGTACGTCCCCAACGGTCGGGAGCCGGAGCACCCCATGTTCGCGCAGAAGCTGGACTTCCTGGATGCCATGGGGGAGCGGGTCGCGGCGCTGGCCGCCGCCGGTCCGACCGTGGTCGCCGGGGACCTGAACGTCGCTCCCGAGGATCGTGACGTCTGGGATCCGGCGGTGTTCGTCGGTGCCACGCACGTGACCGCTGAGGAGCGCGAGCGGTTATGGGCGATGCTCGAGCGTGGTGTCCGCGATGCCTTCCGGACCGTGGTTCCGGACGGGTCCGGCTTCACCTGGTGGGACTACCGCATGAACGCCTTCCGCCGCGGGATGGGCATGCGCATCGACCTGGCTCTGGTCAGCTCACATCTGGCGGTGCGCAGCTGCAGGGTCGAGACATCCTTCCGTGAGCCGAACCAGGCCGGCGACAAGCCATCCGACCACGCGCCCCTCACGGTCGAGCTCACGCACTGAGCGACGCGCGAGCTCGCTGTCGAGCTCAGCCGTCCGCCAGGGCGGGGACCCGACGCAGCACCAGCCGGTCGTGCTCGTCGCGCCGCGCGAGGGCCGGGCCGTCGTCGGGCTCGCCGTCCGCCGGGATGTCCAGGGCACCGGGCTCGCACCCCTGTGGATCGCACAGACGCAGCCGGTGCGGCGCATCCGGCGCGACCCTGTAGCGAACCTCGACCCACGCCCAGCGCTCAGCGGACACCTCCTCGAGGGGCACGGTGTCCTCGGGCTGGTGGTGGAGGAGCTGGTCCTCCGCCTCGTCCGGCGGCAGGTCGGTGCACGGCGGCCCCGTGGGTGGTGGGCGGGTGGTGGTCGTGCTGCGGCCGGGCCGGTCACGCTCCTGTGCGGAGCCGGTCACCTGGACCCGGCTGTCGACGATCTCCACGGGGTAGGTCGCCAGGCTCCCCGGTGCCGGCCCGCCGTTCCATCGACCGTCGCGACCGAACACCGAACCGTGTGCGAGGTCCTCGAACCAGCCGCTGGAGCCGCAGAACACCGCCAGCCGGCGGATGCGCCCGTCCGCATCGAGGCCGGAGCCCGGCACCTCGGCGTCGAACACCTCGATCTCGCTGTCGGTCCTGGCTACGAACACCGGCGTGCCGTCGCCGAGGTAGTGCGTGGCTACATCGTCCTCCTCCGGCACCGGCATGCCCGGTGGAGCGGGAGACAGGGTCGCGCGATCGGTGTCGAGCCACACCCACACGAGCGCGACGAGCAGTCCCAGCAGCAGCACCGGCAGCAGCGGCAGGCCCCGGTGCCGACGACGGGCACGGCCGCGACGAGCGCGACCCGCGGCCGTGCCGTCGCTGGTGATCTCCACCTGGGCCTCCGGGTCACCCGCCTGTTGATGTACCGCCGCCGGCGAGGAGCTGCTGGGCCTCGTGGCGCCGTGTGTGCCGGCTCAGCGGCGCAGCTGGTCGTCGTGCCGGTGGTCGTGATGATGTGGCTCGTCGAGCACGAGCGTGCCGTCGTCCAGCTCGTGGATGTGGCCCCCGTAGGCTCGGGCGAGCTGCGTGGGGGAGAGCGCCTCCTCGGGTGGGCCGGCGGACAGCACCCGGGTGTTCATCAGCACCGCGAGGTCGGCCAGGCGCGCGGTGCCGACGTCGTGGGTCGTCAGCACCACGCAGCGGCCGGCGTCGCGCTCCTCTGCGACGACGGTGGCGATCGTCTCCTGGGTCAGCAGGTCCAGGCCCGTGATCGGCTCGTCGAGCAGGAGCACGTCGGCGCGCTGGGCCAGGCCCTGGGCGACGTAGACGCGCTGGCGCTGGCCGCCGGAGAGCTCGTGGAGCTGCCGGTTGCGCAGGTCGTCGATCCGCAGGCGCTCGATCGCCGACTCGATCGCCGTGCGGTCCTCAGCGGTGAGGCGCCCGAGCGAGCCGCAGCGGCCGTAGGCGCCCATCCGCACGGTCTCGACCACGGTGAGCGGGACCGCCTCGTTGGCCACCGTGGACTGCAGCACGTGCGCCACGGTGCTGCGGCGCGAGTGCGTGGTGCGTGGGTGGACCGCGACGCTGCCCCGGCTTGGACGCACCAGCCCCGAGATCGTCGAGAGCAGGGTGGACTTGCCCGATCCGTTGGGACCGATGATCGCGGTCAGCTGCCCATAGCGCAGGGTGAGGTTGGCGTCGCGGACGGCCTCGATGGACCCGTAGCGCACGTCGAGGTCGACGATTTCGACCGCGACGTCGGGCACCGACCCGTGCGTCGGACGCGCACCCCCACCGGGATCGGGTGGCGAAGTAGGAACGGTTCCCATTATCATCCTGTTCAGCTCCGGTACAACGGTAGCGCGGACCGGCAACCCGCCGGCCGCGACCGCAGCCGGCCCGACGCCACCAGGGAGAGCCAGCGATGTCCATCGGTCCCATCGGTCCACGACACCGTCGTGGCACGCGCCTGGCCGCCGCGGTCGCGCTCGCCGTGGTGCTGGCCGCCTGTGCCTCGGGCGAGAGCGGGCAGCTCGACGGTCCGACCGATCCCGAGCAGGCGGCGGAGTCCGGGGCGGGGGCCGAGGACCCGGGTGCGGACGGGGCCGAGGACCCTGGTGCGGACGGGGCCGAGGGCGCCGAGGGAGAGGCTGGAGCCGGTGAGGTGGTCGTGACCACCTCGATCCTCGGTGACATCGTCTCCAACCTCGTCGGTGACCAGCTCGAGGTCCGGGTGCTGATGCCCCCTGGGGCCGATCCTCACGGGTTCGAGCCCTCGGCGGACGACGGACGTCGGCTGCGGGAGGCCGAGCTGGTGGTGGCCAACGGGCTCGAGCTCGAGGCGCAGATGCTCGACGTGCTCGACACCGCCGAGCAGGAGGGCGTCGAGGTCATCACCCTGGCCGAGCGGCTCGACCCGCTCGCCTACGGGCTGGCCGGGCACGATGACGGCGAGCACGCCGACCACGAGGACGACGGGCACGAGGACGACGAGCACGCCGACCACGAGGACGACGAGCACGCCGACCACGAGGACGATGAGCACGCCGACCACGAGGACGATGAGCACGCTCATGACGGTGACGATCCGCACTTCTGGTTCGACCCGGTGCGCACCGCGGACGCGGTCGACCTGCTCGCCGAGGAGCTGACGCGCAACGTCACCTCGCTGGACGCCGCTGAGCTGGAGGCCAGTGCGGCTGACTACCGCGCGCAGATCCTCGCGGTCCACGAGCGCATCGATGCCTGGTTCGACACCATCCCCGACGACGAGCGCATGCTGGTCACCAACCACGAGTCGCTCGGCTACCTCGCCGACCGGTACGGCTTCGAGGTGGTCGGCACGGTGATCCCGGGGGACACCACCGACGCGCAGCAGGACCCGGCCGGGTTCGCGCAGCTGGTGGAGACCGTGGAGTCGACCGGGGTTCCCGCCGTCTTCGCGGAGAACACCGACTCGACCGTGCTGGCCGAGCAGCTACGCAGCGAGGTGCTCGGGCGCGACGATCTGGACCTCGAGGTGGTCGAGCTCTACACCGGTTCGCTCGGGCCCGAGGGCTCGGGCGCGGCGAGCTACCTGGGACTGCTCGAGACCAATGCTGAGCTGATCACCGAAGCACTGGGAGGCGAGGTCAGCTAGTGGGGCGGGTACCCGGCCGCCAGGCGCACGCTGTCGTGCCGAGCCTGCGGCGGGTGCTCACGACTCACCCGTCGGCGTGGTTGGCTGGCGAGGTGGCAGAAGGACCCAAGACGTGCTCGAGCTGATCACCGAACCGTTCGCGTTCGAGTTCATGCGTCATGCCCTCTACGCGGGGCTGCTCACCGTCGGTGCCGCCTCGCTGGTGGGGACGTGGGTGGTGCTGCGCGGCATGGCGTTCATGGGCGATGCGATGGCCCACGGTGTGCTGCCCGGCATCGCCATCGCCTTCCTGCTCGGCGGCAACCTGTTCATCGGTGCGATGGCCAGCGCAGCGGTGATGATCGGTGGGGTGTCGCTCGCCAGCGCGCGCAGCCGGCTCGGTGAGGACACCGCGATCGGGCTGCTGTTCGTCGGGATGCTGGCGGCGGGCGTCGCGATCATCTCCGCCCGCGGTGCCTACGCCGGGGAGCTGACCACGATCCTGTTCGGCGACCCCATCGGGGTGTCGGTCGCCGATCTGCGCACCATCGCGGTCGTGTTCGCGGCCACGATCGTGGTCAGCGTGGTGTGCTACCGACCGTTCCTCGTGCTGACCTTCAGCCGGGCGAAGGCGCGGGTCCTCGGTCTGCGGCCGGGCACGGCGCACCTGCTGATGCTGGCCCTGATCGCCGCGGTCGTGATCGGCTCGTTCCGGACGGTCGGGACCTTGCTGGTCTTCGCCTTCATCGTCGCGCCGCCGGCCACCGCCGCGCTGGTGGCCCGACGGGTGCCGGTGATGATGGTGGCGTCGATGCTGATCGGCGCGGTGCAGGTGTTCGTCGGCCTGCTGCTGAGCTTCCACCTCGCCACGGCGACCGCCGCGACGATCGCGGGGCTGAGCGTGCTGACGTTCTTCGTCGTGCTGACGTCCACCGAGCTCGTCGCACTGGTCCGACGCGTCGCGGCACGACGTCATGGTGACGGCTGGAGCCGGGATACCGACGCTCAGGTGCACTCGGCGCAGGTGCCCACCAGCTCGAGTCGGTGGGATTCGACGAGGTAGTCGCTCTGCTGGCGCGCTTCGTCAGCCGCCTCGCTCAGCGCCCGTTCGATGGCCGGTGGCAGGGTCACGTCGTCGATGCGGCCGCAGCGCGAGCACACCACGTGGTGGTGGTGCTCGGAGAGCTGCTCGGTGAGCTCGTAGCGGGCGGCGTCGTCGGTGGATGCCAGCCGATGGACGGCGCCACACTGCTCGAGGATGGCGAGGTTGCGGTAGAGCGAGCTCTGTGACTGCGATGCCCCCTCGCGCATCAGCTCGGGGATCGTCACCGGCCGACCTGCGGCGTGGAGGACCTCGACGAGCTCGCGACGCCCCGGGGTATAGCGCTGACGCGAGCGACGCAGCTGCTCCTCGACGATGCCGTGGACGTCACGCGTGGTGGGGGTCCGGTCGCTCATGGAAGCAGCGTAGCAACGGTTCTCGGAACGCTGCTCACGACGCTGACGCATCGCACCATCGGCACGGCCCGCGCGGTGGAGGTGTGGATGGGCTCGGACCGATGGGTCTGCACCGGTCGGTCGGCCGTGGCCGGTAGACTCCGGTGCTGGTGAGGGTCGCACCTGGGCGAGCGGTCACACGCGGTTCGAAGCTCGCGTGGCCATCGTGGCTCTGACCCTCGTGCCGACGCTGGATCTGCCGCGTCCTCGCCCACGCCCAAGACCACCGACCCGTGCTGGAGCCCGCCGTGTCATCCCCTCGTCTGCTCGCCGCTGGCCTCGCGGCCGCCGTCACCCTCACCGCCTGTGCCAGCGACGGTGGCTCCGCGGCTGCTGCTGCTGCCACGGTGGACGGCACCTCGATCCCCCGCGCCACCCTCGAGGAGGCGGTCGAGGAGCTCACCGCTGACCAGGACCTCTCCGGCGAGGAGCGTGAGTCGGTCGTCGGCAGCCAGCAGCGCAACCTGCTCTCGCTGCTGATCCAGGACGAGGTCCTCTCCGGCATCTTCGAGGAGCTGGAGGTCTCGATCGACGACGAGGACCTCGAGGTGGTCCGTGAGGACGTCTACACCGCCATCGGCGGCGAGGAGCAGCTCGAGCAGGCCCTCAACGAGGCCGGGCTGACCGAGACCCTCTTCGAGGAGGTCTTCATCCCCCAGCAGGCACGGATGCTGGCGGTCCAGGCCGAGCTCGCCGGTGACGAGGTGCTCGAGACGCGCACGGCGCGGCACATCCTGCTGGAGAGCGAGCAGGAGGCCGACGAGGTGGTCGCGGAGCTCGACGAGGGTGCGGACTTCGCCGAGCTGGCCGAGGAGCGCTCGGTCGACACCGGCAGCGGCGCGCAGGGCGGTGATCTCGGCGCGGCCCAGCGCGGTGCGTACGTCGAGCCGTTCGATGATGCCGTCTGGGAGGCGGAGCTCGACACCGTGGTCGGCCCGGTGGAGTCGGAGTTCGGCTTCCACGTGCTCGAGGTCACCGATGAGGATGAGCGCTCCGTCGACGAGCTCGAGCAGCAGGAGCTGCAGCAGCTGGTCGGCGAGGAGCTCAACACGTTGATCAACGAGGCCTTCAGCGAGGCGGAGATCGAGGTCGACGACTCGATCGGGGCCTGGGATCCCGCTCAGCGTGCGGTCGTCGCCGCCGACGATCGCGTCGGTGAGCCCGACTCGGGCTCGGGCGAGCCGGAGCAGGAGGCACCGGACGAGCTCGAGGACGGCGCGGAGGACGAGCTCGAGGACGGCGCCGAGGACGAGCTCGAGGACGAGGGCTGAGGCGACCGTGAGCGACCCGTCGGTCCGCGTCGCCCTGGTCGAGACCTCCGAGGTCCTACCGGGCCTGCTGCCGTTCCAGGCCTGGGACGTGCTCGCGACCGCGGAGGTCGTGCTGCTGCGTGACGCCGAGCGCCACCCCTCGGCCCCCTCGCTCTACTACGCGGGGCTCGATCTGGAGTCTCTGGCGCCGGCCGCGCTCGATCGTGGCGACCTGGACCTCACCCGTCCTGGCGGGCCAGAGCACCGTCGCATGGCCAAGGCCCTGGTGCAGCGAGCCCGTGAAGCGGGCGATGCCGTCTACCTGCTCGGGCCCGAGGACGAGGGGCTGGCACCGGCGTTGGCGGGCATGGCCGCCCAGAACGGCGTCGAGATCGAGCTGGTCTTCCTCGCCCAGCAACCGGAGGGGACCGAGCTGCTGCGGCTCGTCGAGGTGATGCAGCGCCTGCGTGACCCCGACGATGGCTGTCCTTGGGACCGTGAGCAGGACCATCACACCCTGCTGCGCCACCTGGTGGAGGAGACCTACGAGCTGGTCGAGGCGGTCGAGCAGGGCGACGATGACGACGTCGTCGAGGAGCTCGGTGACGTGCTGCTGCAGGTGGTCTTCCACGCCCGCATCGCCGCCGAGCGGCGTGCGTTCGGCATCGACGACGTCGCGCGGGGGATCGCGGACAAGCTCGTGCGCCGGCATCCGCATGTCTTCGGCGACGGGGACGCAGCGACCGCGGACGAGGTTCAGGCCAACTGGGATCAGCTCAAGGCGGTCGAGAAGGGGCGCGACGGCCCGTTCGACGGCGTGCCGTCGGCGGGTCCGGGGCTGGATCTGCTCGACACCCTCCAGCGCAAGGCGGCCAAGCGCGGCGTCGACCCCGACGATCTCGATACGGCGACCGCCCGGGTGCGCACGGAGCTCGAGGCGCTGCTCAGCGCCGACGACGACGCGCGCGAGGACGGGGTCGGTGAGCTCATCGCGGCGGTGGTGGCCACCGCGCGTCACCTCGAGGTCGATCCAGAGGCGGCCGCCCGCCGCGCCGCACGCCGCTTCCGGGCCCGCGTCGAGGCGCTGTTGGCCGAAGCCGAGCGGGATGGTGTCGAGGTGTCCGGGCTCGATGCGGACGAGCTGCTCACGCGCTGGCGGCAGCGAGGCACCGACGAGGCCTGAGTCGCTGTGCCCCGTCCGCCTCGAGGCTGGGCGCACTACGCTCGAGGCGACGCGAGCCGGAGGTCGGCGTGCCGCCACGACAGTGTCCCGAGTGCGGACGGTTTTTGAAGAACGCCCTCGTCGAGCGTCTCACCGATGGCCCCGAGCCCTGTCCGGGCTGCGGCACGACGCTCCGCGCGGCGATGTTCCTCGACGCCGAGCCGAGCGTCGGCGCTGAGGGTGACGGCTCGCCGGCGAGCGTGCGACCACCCGACCTCGAGCCCGGCAGCGTCCGCGAGTCTGCGCGTGACCCGCTGGCCGGCTGGGACCCGGACGCCAGCGCTGCGGAGGTGGCCTCCTGGCGCGACGATCGGCCGCCCTTCCCGGTCGACCTGACGGTCGTGGTCGGGGCCGCGCTGCTGGGCGCCGGCGTCGGGGCGCTCAGCGATGAGCGACAGCGCGGACGTGGCGCGGCGCTCGGTCTATTGGTGGGTGTGTCCACGGCGGCGGTCGTCCGTCGCATCTGGCGGCTCTCGCCATGATCCACGGCACGCGCTGCTGTGGCGCGTGTTGTTGTTGTTGCTCATGAGCACCGGGGTAACGTACGGTGTCGGCCAGGACGCTCCCGGTCGTCGGACGAACCCGTCCGTGGTCGGGTCGATCCGCCGGGCTGACCCCACGGCCCCGGGCGTGACCCTGTGAGGACCCTGATGGACATCACCGCACTCGAGTTCATCCACGCCCGCGAGATCCTCGACAGCCGCGGCAACCCCACGGTGGAGGTCGAGGTCGGGCTCGTCGACGGCAGCTTCGGTCGGGCCGCCGTGCCATCCGGCGCCTCCACCGGTGAGCACGAGGCCGTCGAGCTGCGTGATGGCGACGACGACCGCTACCTCGGCAAGGGGGTCACCCGGGCGGTGGCCAACGTCAACGAACGCATCGCTCCGGCGCTGCTCGGCCACGACGCGACCCGCCAGCGCGAGATCGATGCGGTCCTCGTCGACCTCGATGGCACCGACAACAAGGCCGAGCTCGGTGCCAACGCGATCCTCGGTGTGTCACTGGCGACCGCGAAGGCTGCCGCGGCCTCCTGCGAGCTGCCGCTGTTCGCCTACCTCGGTGGGACCAACGCCCACCTGCTGCCGGTGCCGATGATGAACGTGCTCAACGGTGGCAGCCACGCCGACTCCAACGTCGACTTCCAGGAGTTCATGATCGCGCCCGTGGGCGCTGCGAGCTTCAGCGAGGCGCTGCGTACCGGTGCGGAGGTCTACCACCGCCTCAAGAAGGTGCTCCAGGGGCGCGGACTGTCCACCGGTCTCGGCGATGAGGGCGGGTTCGCCCCGGATCTGGACTCCAACACCGCTGCGCTCGACCTGCTGATCGAAGCCATCGAGGCCGCGGGCTACGCGCCCGGCGAGGACGTCGCGATCGCGCTGGACCCGGCGACCAGCGAGATCTTCCGCGACGGCGCCTACCACCTCGATGGCGAGGGTCGTACCGCCAGCAGCGATGAGATGGTGGCGCTGTGGGAGGAGCTGATCGGTCGGTATCCGATCGTCTCGATCGAGGACGGGCTCGATGAGAACGACTGGTCGGGCTGGACCCGGCTCACCGAGCGCATCGGCGATCGCGTGCAGCTGGTCGGCGACGACCTGCTGGTCACCAACCCCACGTTCGTGCGTCGCGGCATCGATGAGCGGGCGGCGAACAGCGTGCTGGTCAAGGTCAACCAGATCGGCTCGCTGACCGAGACCCTCGAAGCGGTGCAGCTGGCCCATCGGGCCGGGTGGACCGCGATGATCAGCCATCGCTCGGGCGAGACCGAGGACGCGACCATCGCCGACATCGCCGTGGCGGTGAACGCCGGTCAGATCAAGACCGGTGCGCCGGCACGATCCGATCGCATCGCCAAGTACAACCAGCTGCTGCGCATCGAGGAGCGGCTGGGCGACACCGCCCGCTACGCCGGCCGCGCGGCCTTCGGCCAGTAACTGCCGGGCCCGGACTTTCGGAATCGCCGTCAACATGCCTGTCATCCCGCCGACCTGCAGCAGCGTGATCCCGCGTGAGCGCGAGGCTCCCGGCTCGGCGGTCGGGTCACCGGGGTGTCCGTGCGCCTGCTGACCGTCATCCTGTTGTTGATGCTCGCCGGTCTGCAGTGGCGGG
>JBKGZF010000027.1:0-12741 GCA_046545715.1 Nitriliruptoraceae bacterium
GGGCCGGATCGCCTACGTCAACCCGGCCGGCGAGCAGCTACTGGCCGCCAGCGCAGGAGCTGCAGTAGGCGGTTCGTTCACCAACCGACTGCTCGGCACCCGATCCGACGGCAGCCCCCGCGAGGTCGAGGAGGTGCTGATCGGCGACGACCCCGAGGTGACGTTGCCGACCGACGCCGCTGAGGACCGGCTGCTGCGCAACGACGGCACGTCCATACCCATCGAGTACATCGCCAACGAGCTGCCCCTCGACCAGCACGGCCGACACAACGGCTGGGTGGTGGTCTTCCGTGACATCACCGGACGGATCGAGCAGCAGCAGCGACTGCGCTCCGAGGCGAGCAGCGCCCGCTGGATGGCCAGGATCCAGGACGCGCTCGAGCACGACCGGTTCGAGCTGCACGCACAGCCCATCGTCGACATCCTCACCGGTGAGGTGTTGCAGAACGAACTGCTGCTGCGCCTCGATGATCCTCACGAGGGCCTGATCGCACCAGCCGAGTTCCTACCGACCGCCGAGGCCTACGGGCTGGTCACCGCGATCGACCGCTGGGTGATCGGCCGCGCCGTCGGGTTCGCCGCCAGGGGCTACCCGGTCGAGGTCAACCTCTCAGCGCATTCGCTCGTCGATCCGCTACTGCCCTACCTCGTCGAGGGCCTGCTGGACGATGCGGACGCAGAGCCCTCACTGCTGGTCTTCGAGCTGACCGAGACCGCGCTGCTCGACAACCACGACGAGGCGTACCGCTTCGCCCACCGGATCAGCCGGCTCGGCTGCCAGCTCGCTCTCGATGACTTCGGCACCGGCTACGGCACCTTCACCTACCTAAAGCACCTGCCGGTCGATCTGCTCAAGATCGACCGCGAGTTCACCCGCGACGCCCTGCGGGACCCGGCGAGCCGCAACGTCATCGAGGCGGTCGTCAACCTCGCGCATTCGTTCGGCATCCGCACCGTGGCCGAGGGCGTCGAGGACGAACCGACCCTCGCGCTGCTCGCCGAGCTCGGCGTCGACCTCGCCCAGGGCTTCCACCTCGGCCGACCGCAGCTGGCCGAGCAGGCGCTCCGTGCCGGCCCCCGCCAAACCGAGTGAACGCCTCGCTCAGACCAGCTCGAACCACCCGCTGGTCACCTCGGGCGGCTCGGCCCGCAGACCGGGCTCGCGACCCAGCCACCGCACCCGCGCGCGGTAGCGGCCGGGATCCAGTCGTGGGCCGGGAGCACGACCGACCCGTCCCGGATGGATCGGCCCGGCGAGCTGGGCCCAGTAGACGGGCCAGATCACCAGCTGGCCCGGGAGCCACCGGTCGATCGCCGGCTGGTCGGCCTCACGCTCGACGATGTCGTCGGCCACGACCCGGTGCAGCTCGTCGCGGATGGTCAGCTCGAAGCGCTGCCAGCCGGGATAGTGGTGCTCGACGAACCGGTCGCCCTGGTTCGCCGCCGTTACCGTGACCCGCACCGTCTCACCGTCGGTGTAGACGCCTCGATCGATCAGCACCTGGAGGTCGAAGCCCTCGAAGGGCTCGAGCGGACGCAGCAGGTCGGCGCTGTCCATGCCGATCAGGCCACCGGCGCACCCGGCTCCAGCGAGCCGTCGGGAGCGAGCAGGTGGACCGTCCCGTCCGGTTCGAGCCCACCGAGGATGAGCAGCTCGCTGACGAAGCCCGCGATGCGCTTGCGCCCGAGGTTGACCGCGGCCACCACCTGGCGACCGACCAGCTCCTCGGCCGCGTAGTTGGCGACCTTCGCCGATGACCACCGGATCCCCAACCGCGGTCCGAGATCCACCGCCAGCTTCCAGGCGGGGTCCCGAGCCTCGGGGAACGCTGCCACCTCGACGATCCGGCCCACCCGCAGGTCGAGCGCGAGCAGATCGTCGATGGCCACCTCTGGCTTGGGCTCCACCGTGGCGGGGTCGTAGGGGCGATCAGGGTCGCCGACCCGGTGCTGCTCACCCACGCTGAACCTCCGCTAGCTCGCGTGAGCCCAGGATCCACCTGTCGCGCAGCGCGAGCGCCCGGCCGTCGTCGAGCACCTCTCCGGCCAGGCGCAGCCCCGCGGCGAGATCCTCGACCGCCCCCGCCGAGACCAGCGCAGCGGCCGCGTTCAACGCGACGACGTCCCGCCGTGGACCCCGCTCTCCGGCCAGCACCGCATCGGCGATGGCGACGTTGTCGGCCACCGAGCCACCCCGCAGGTCCTCGAGGGTGGCCGGGGCGAGGCCGAGCTCGGCGGGATCCACCACGCGGCTTACGACCCGCCCGTCGACGACCTCCCAGACATCGCTGGGGCCGGTCACCGTCAGCTCGTCCAGGCCATCACGCCCCCGGAAGACGAACGCGTGCTGCTTGCCGAGGCGTGCGAGCGCCTCGGCCATCTGCTCGGCGAGCGCCTTGTCGGCGACACCGACGATCTGATGCGGCGCGTCGGCTGGGTTCGACAACGGCCCCAGCAGGTTGAAGGCGGTGCGGATGCCGAGGTGGAGGCGCACGGGCGCCACGTGCCGCATCGCCGGGTGGAACGAGCGGGCGTAGAGGAAGGCGATGCCGATCTCATCGAGGCACCTGGCCACCTGTGCCGGGGGCAGCTCGATCGCCACTCCCCAGGCCTCGAGCAGGTCGGCGCTGCCGCACGTGCCCGACGCCGCGCGGTTGCCGTGCTTGGCGACAGGCACTCCCGCTGCGGCGACCACCAGCGCGGCGACCGTCGAGATGTTGAAGGTTCCCGCTCCGTCGCCGCCCGTGCCGCAGGTGTCCACCAGACGTGAGCGCAGCCCCGGCTCGACCTCCAGTGGCTCAGCCGCCTCGAGCATCCCACGCACGAAGCCGGCGATCTCCGAGGCGCTCTCGCCCTTGGCACGCAACGCGATCAACAGCCCAGCGATGTGGCTGGCCTCGGCCTCGCCGCTCATCAGTTCGCTCATCACCGCGTGTGCGGTGGGCTCGTCGAGATCCTCGCCACGCAACAGCGCGGTCAGGACCTCGGGCCAACGGACGTGGAGCACGGATGCAACCCCTCCTCGGACCGGAAACGCGTACGGCGTGTCGTTCGAGCCGTCACGAGCCATCGCGCCCCGTTCAATCGTGGTCGCGGGTCGCGGCCGCCACCTGGTCGGCTGCGGAGGCCCGGTCGCCGTAGGGCGCGAGCTCGGCACCCGCCAGGCTGTCGACCCGTCGTGCCAGCTGGAACGGGTCGACCGGCTTGAGCATGACGTCGTTGGCACCCGCCCAGTTCGCCAGCCAGCGATCCTGCTCGCGTGCCGTCATCACCAGCGACGGAGCTGCGGTGAGCTGGCCGAGGTCGGCCCGGGCACGCAGGTCGTAGAGCAGCGCGAAGCCGCCGCGTGGCTGCAGGTCCCCGTCGACCACGAGCACGTCGAACCGCTCGCCGTCATCGATGAGCGATGCGCGTGCCTGCTCGCCGCTGGACGCCTCGACCACCTCCGCCTCGGCGTGGAGCATGAGCGCGCTCGCGGCTCGCAGCCGCTCCTTTAAGTCCTCGGACACCACCAGCACGCGCACGGCGTCACCTCCGTCATCGTCGCCGGTCCGGCTGCGGCCACGTCTGCAGGAGCAACCCTACCCACCAGGTGGGCATCCACCACGCCGTGGACCGTCCGCCGACCGCGGCATCTCGTGCGGTCGCAGGCAGCGACCGTCCCCGCAGGCCCAGCTCACGGTAGGCTCACCCCCGTCGTGGCGCCCGTGCTGCGGCGACGAGGAGGAGGCCGGCGTGGGTGACCCGGTCAACCCGGAGGGCGCGGGCGGCCACCGTGTGCTCGTTCCCGTCGCCAACCCGGCCTCGGTCGCCCCGTTGCTGCGCTGTGCAGCGCTGCTCGCAGCCGGCGACGGCGGCCACGTGCAGCTGGTGACGATCCTCCCGACCCACGCCGAGGAGGAGGATCACCAACGGGCACGCGCTGGCCTCGCCACGATCGAGGGCAGCGCCGCTGAGCTCGCGGTGCCCTGTTCGGGGGAGGTGCGTACCGCTCACGACATCACCACCGGGGTCCTCGACGCCGTCGCCGAGCTCGACGCGACGCTGGTGCTGATGGGCTGGCGAGGTGGTAGCTCCACCACCGACGTCTTCGGACGTCTCATCGACCGGGTGGTCGGGCGCAGCACCGTGCCCCTGGCGATCGCACGGCTCGGCACCGAGCCGTTCCGACGGGTGCTGCTGCCGATCTCCGACGACCACCTGCTGCCCGGTGGCGGCGGTGGTCTCGCCCTGGCGACCGACCTCGTCGAGCGGCTGCGGACCGGCAGTCAGGAGCCGACCACGCCGCTGCGCACCGGCAGACGCGAACACCCGCTGCCGCCTGAGGTCGCCAGGCTCGGCGACCGTGTGCATCACGATCCGCGCAAGACCCACCAGGCGGTCGGTGCGTTCGCACGCGCCGAGGATGCGGTGGTCGCCGCGGTCGCGCCCACGGTCTCCGGCCTGCGGGCCGCGACCACCCACCTCGCCTGGGCGGCACCGCGCTCGACCTTGATCGTCGCGGTCGACGTCGGGCCGCAGCGTGACGGTGATCTCGCTGGCGCCGTCGAGGCGGCCGGTCGGCCCCCACCGCGCCCGGTGCGCCCCCACGGCACCTTCGAGGTGCGCATCAACGTCACCGTCCGGCTGCCCGACGACACGCAGCTGCCCACGGCCGCGGTCAGCGCGGTCCTCGCCCGCGCCGGTGAGGTCACCGATCTGATGGCATGGTGGCCAGCGGGGGATCCCCGCCCGCACCTCAGCGCCACGGTCACCGTCTACGCCGCGACCAGCAACGACGCGATCGCCTCGATCATGACCCAGCTGCACGAGGCTGCCGAGCTGCGCGGAGCCGAGATCTCCTACGAGCTCGACCGCACGAGCGGGTGGCGGGTGGCCGTGGGGACCGAGGCCACCCACGGCAGGGACGACGGCGGACAACGCGGTGACGGCATCCTCATGCGGCGCGGCGCGGGACGTATCCGACCGAGCTGAGCGGGCCGAGCGCAGCGTGACGGCCTCACCGGTCACCGCCGGTCGATCCCCTGCCCGGCTACCCTGCGGCGCCTGCGCCGACGGACGCAGCCTGGAGTCAGGACGATGCCCCCCACCGCGGCCGCACCGACCGCACCGCGACGAGAGATCGACGCCACCGGGCTGTCCTGCCCGATGCCGGTCATCGAGCTGGCGAAGGGCGTCGAGCAGCTTGCGCCCGGCCAGCAGCTCGTGCTGCTGGCGACCGACCCAGCTGCGCGTGTGGACGTCCCGGTGTGGTGCCGGATGAAGCGCCAGCGTCTGGTCGAGGCGACCGACCACGACGGCACCTACCGCTTCGTGGTCGAGCGCACCAGCTGAGCGCGGTCGCGCTGCCTGCTGCGCAGCAGCGCTCAGTGCTGGTCAGTCAGGCTGGTCAGTCAGAACGTGGCGCTGTCCCCGCAGGCGCACGAGCCAGAGGAGTTGGGGTTCTCGATGGAGAATCCCGAGGCCTCCAGCGACTCCTTCCAGTCGATGACCGAGCCACCGAGGTACGGGCTGGACATCTTGTCGATCCGCAGCGTGATGCCGTGCTGGACCTCCTCGATGTCGCCGTCGAGCTGCCGGTCATCGAAGAACAGCGCGTAGCGGAAGCCGGCACAGCCCCCGGCCTGGACCGCGACGCGCAGTGCGACGTCGTCGACGTCCGGCTGGTCCTCCAGGAAGCTGCGAACCTTGTCTGCGGCCGTCTCGGTCAGGGTGACGGTGTGCTCGGTGGTGTCCACGGTGGCGTCAGCGCTCACGGGTTCCTCCGATTCGGCTCACCCCGCCAGGGTCCGACGCCGAGGCTGCACGCTCGGCGATCACTGACGGGTCGGTTGGGCGGTGCCGGCACGAGGCAGGCACCTGAGGTTCGCGCGGCGCAGTGTACCGACGGCACCCGGCCCGGTCAGCCGTCCACGACCGTCGCCGCCAAGCGCGCCGCCGCAGAGGCGACCGCGCCGGCCGGGTCCTCGCCCGGTCCCTCCGGCGAGGCAGCCACCACCGTCGCGAGGCCCTCGAGCGGTTCTGCCTGCTGGCCGACCACCGCGTGGACACCGCGGCCGGACCGCTGGGCCAGGTCGCGCACCACCGCGACCACCTTGCCCTCCCCGGTCGTGGCGTCGAGGCGGCCCTCACCGGTCACCACCAGGTCGGCGGCGGCGATCGCATCGGGTAGGCCGATCAGCTCGGCGACCGTGGCCGCCCCAGGGACCAGGCGTGCACCGAACGCGACCGCCAACCCGTAGCCGAGCCCTCCTGCGGCTCCACTACCGGGCTGAGCAGCCATGGCGGGGTCGACGCCGAGATCGCGCTCGGCGACCTCCGCGACGTTGCGAAGGGCATGAGCGAGCTCCTCGATCTCGGGGGCGTCGGCCCCCTTTTGCGGACCGAACCGCTCTGCGGCGTGGCGCAGCGGCGTCGTGACATCGGCCAGCAGCTCGATCCCGACGTGGCGATCGACGGCCCAGCCACGCTCGATCGACGCGAGCTGTGCGAGCTGCTCGCCTCCGACCTTCAGCCCGGAGCCGTCCGCGACCCGCAGCCGGAAGCCGAGCGCGATCAGCGCACCGGTGCCGGCGTCGATCGAGGCCGTCCCGCCGAGTCCCAGCCGGATCGGGTCGGCCCCGAGCTCCATGGCTGCCCGCAGCAGCTGGCCCACGCCGAAGGTGGTGGCGCGCCTCGGGGTACGAGCCTCCGGCGGCAGCAGGTGCAGCCCGCACGCCCGAGCCGATTCGATCACGGCCGAACCATCGGCACGGACCAAGAACGGTGCCTGCAACGGATGTCCGTGCGGCCCAGCGACCTCACGCTGGTGCCAGGTGTCCGACGGCGTTGCGACCACCTCGAGCAGGCCCTCGCCACCGTCGGACATCGGCAGCTCGACGATGCGGTCGTGCGCCCGGACCTCGCGCCACCCCGCCGCGATGGCTGCGGCTGCCTCCGGGGCGCTCAGGGTGCCACCGAACCCGTCGGGCGCGATCACCACCTGCATGCTCACCTCATCGCCCTCGACATGCCCGACGTCACCGCAACGTCAGCCCGCGCCGACCTTACTTCGCGAACACGGCCGCGCCGATCGTCGTCTATCGTGAGGGCAACGCGAGCAACGAGGTGACAACTTGAGCGGCATCGTGGTCGGGGTAGACGGGTCGGAGAGCGCCCAGCAGGCACTGCGCTTCGCGATCGAGGACGCGGAACGGCGAAAGACGACGGTCACCGCCGTCCACGTCTATCCGCCGCGGCACGAGCGCAGTCCGCACCTCGACGCGCTGTCGTTCGTGACCACGGAGTCGACCGTCCAGCGCGTGGCCGAGGGCGACCGGACCTGGCGCCAGGAACGCGCCGCCGAGAGCCGCCAGGCGGCCGAGCGCTTCCTCAGCGACATCGTCAAGCACGTGGCACCCAAGCCACCGGTCGAGGTCCGCCAGGTGGTCGTCGAGGACGAGCATCCGGCACGCGTGCTGATCGACCGCTCGGCCAGCGCGGAGCTGCTGGTCGTCGGGGCCCGGGGCCGCGGCGGCTTCCGGGGCCTGCTGCTGGGCTCGGTGTCCCAGCAGGTCGCCGCCCACGCGCGCTGCCCCGTCGTGGTCGTGCGCAAGGGCGTTCGCGGCTGAGCCCCACCCGCAACGGCCGCCAGCGGCGGGGTTCGCCCCTCAGCGGCGAACGAACGGTGGTCGTACCACCGTCGCAGTGGTCTGTCGGCCGCGGACGTCGACGCTGACGGTCTCCTCGGGCTCCAGCCCGGTCGCGAGGTAGGCCAGAGCGATCGGCCGCTCGAGCGTCGGCGAGAACGTGCCCGAGGTCACCTCGCCCACCGACCGGCCGTCGTGCTGGACCTCCATCCCCTCCCGTGCCGGGCGACGGCCTTCGACCAGCAGGCCCCACAGCCGGCGCCGCGGCCCCTCCTGCTTGGCCTCGATCAGCGCGCGCTGACCCTGGAAGGCGGCCCGGTCGAGCACCACCGCCCAGCCCAGCCGGGCCTCGAAGGGCGTCGTCGCGGGGGACAGTTCGTTGCCGTGCAGCGGTAGCCCGGCCTCCAGCCGCAGGGTGTCGCGGGCGCCCAGGCCGCACGGCTCCACCTCGACCTCCAGCAGCGCACGCCACAGGGCGGGGGCCACGTCGTTGGGGATGACCAGCTCCACACCGCGCTCGCCGGTGTAGCCGGTCCGAGCCAGGAAGCCAGCGCGGCCCTCCACCTCGATGTGGGCCACGCCGAACGACGGGGTAGCCATCGCTGGTGCCGACCGCTCCCCGAGGTCGGCCAGCACCGCGTCGATGCGCTCGAGCGAGGACGGTCCCTGCACGGCGAGCACGGCCCACGCCGGTCCCTCGTCGACCACGGTCGCGTCACGCTCCGCCGCCGCGCGCTCCAGGGTGTCGACGACCGCAGCGTTGTTCGCGGCGTTGGGGACTGCCAACCATCGCTGCTCGTGCAGTCGGTAGACGATCAGGTCATCGAGCACGCCACCGTCGTCGGCGCAGCACAGGGTGTACTGAGCGGCACCGTCGGTGATCCGCCCGGGGTCGTTGGTGAAACTCGCTGCGATCACCGCTGTGGCGTCGGGGCCATCGATGAACACGGTGCCGAGGTGGGAGACGTCGAACACGCCCACCGACTCACGCACGGCGGTGTGCTCGGTGATCGTGCCGGCGAAGCGGATCGGCATCCGCCAGCCGGCGAACGCACCGAGCTTGGCACCCCGACGCTCGTGCTCGACGGTCAGAGCGGTGGTTCGCAGGGACTGATCCACGGGACCGACCTCGCGCTGGGCGACAGGACCACCCCGACCGTAGTCGCCCACGAACGACGGGACCCATCGGCCACCTGCGGCCGGCCGGGGGTGTCGGCTAGCTTGAGTGGTCGTCGCTGCCGAGATGAGCCGTGAGCCGCAAGGCTGACCGCACCCCCGAGGAGCCCACCGTGGCCGAGGTAGCCCTCCCCCAGCTCGGCGAATCCGTCGACGAGGGGATCATCACCGCCTGGCTGGTCGAGGTCGGTGACACCGTCGAGGTCGACCAGCCGCTGGTGGAGATCTCCACCGACAAGGTCGACACCGAGATCCCCTCCCCCGTCGCCGGCACCATCACCGAGCTGCGCGCCAGCGTCGACGACACCATCGAGGTCGGCCAGGTCATCGCCGTGGTCGACGAGTCGTCGCAGGCGGCTGCCACCGCGGACACCGGGGGTGGCGACGACGCCGCCAGCGATCAGGGCGAGGAGGCAGAGAGCGAGCCCGCGCCGAGCGCGTCCGAGCCCGAGCCGAGCGCATCCGAGCCCGAACCGAGCGCAACCGAGCCCGCACCGAGCCCCCAGGCGCAGCCAGCGGGTGTGCGCGTGCAGCGCAGCGATGATCAGGACGCCGACGTGATCGTGCTCGGCGGCGGCACCGGTGGGTACTCCACGGCGCTGCGCGCGGCCCAACTCGGCCTCGAGGTCATCCTCGTCGAGCGCGACAAGGTCGGTGGCACCTGTCTGCACTGGGGCTGCATCCCGACCAAGGCGATCCTGCAGTCCGCCGAGATCGCCGAGCACGCCCAGCAGGCGGGCGACTTCGGTGTCACCGTCGACTACCAGGGCATCGAGGTTGCGGCCCTCAACGCGCACAAGGACGCGGTCGTCGACAAGATGTACAAGGGGCTGCAGGGGGCCCTCAAGGGCCGGGGGGTGACCACGATCCACGGCACCGGCCGGATGGTCGATGCCACCTCCATCGAGGTCACCTCCGACGACGGGACCCAGACGCTCTCGGCCGCCGCCGTGGTCGTAGCGACGGGCTCGGCGCCACGGGAGGTGCCCTTCGCACCCTTCGACGGTGAACGGGTGATCTCCTCCGACCACGCCCTGCATCTCGAGCAGCTGCCCGACTCGGCGGTGATCCTCGGATCGGGGGCGGTGGGCATGGAGTTCGCCACCGCCTGGGCGGCGTTCGGGGTCGAGGTCACCATCGTGGAGCTCGAGGACCGGCTGCTGCCGTTGGAGGACGCCGACGCCTCGAAGGAGATCGCCCGCTCGTTCAAGAAGCAGGGCATCACCGCGCTAACCGGTGCGACGATGTCGCAGGTCAGCGTGGGCGACGACGGCGTGACCTGCACGGTGCAGACCGGCGATGGCGATCGGGAGGTCAGCGGCGACCTGCTGCTGGTCGCGGTCGGGCGTGCCCCCGTCACCGAGGGCGCCGGGCTGGATGCCGCGGGCATCGAGATCGACGAGCGCGGCTTCGTGGGCGTCGACGCCTACGGTCGCACCTCGGCACGGGGCGTCTGGGCCGTGGGCGACGTCATCGACACCCTCGGCCTCGCACACGCCTCGTTCCAGGAGGGCTTCCTCGTCGCCGACCAGCTCGGGGGACTGCCGGTCGTCCCGATCGACTACCTCGGCGTGCCACGGGTCACCTACTCCCACCCCGAGGTCGCCTCGGTGGGCTACACCGAGGCAGGGGCGAAGCAGGCCGGCTTCGAGGTCGTCACCGAGCGCTTCCCCTTCCAGTCGCTGGGGCGCGCTGCGATGATGAAGGCCACCGGCATGGTCAAGCTCGTGGCCGAGAAGGACGACGAGGCGGAGGGGGGCGCCGGACGCGTGCTCGGCATCCACATCGTCGGCCCCAAGGCCACCGACCTGATCGCCGAGGGGCAGCTGATCTACAACTGGGAGGCGCTGCCGACCGACGTCAGCAGCTTCATCCACGCACACCCGTCGCTGGCGGAGGCGATCGGCGAAGCACATCTCGCCCTGGCCGGTCGCGCCCTGCACGGCTGAACCACGACACCTCCCACCGTCCCGCCCAGGGGCCAGGGGCCCCGTCAAGGAGTACACCGTGGCTACCGAGGTCGAGCTCCCGCAACTGGGTGAGTCCGTCGAGGAGGGGGTGATCACCGCCTGGCTGGTCGAGGTCGGTGACACCGTCGAGGTCGACCAGCCGCTGGTGGAGATCTCCACCGACAAGGTCGACACCGAGATCCCCTCCCCCGTCGCCGGCACCATCACCGAGCTGCGCGCCAGCGTCGACGACACCATCGAGGTCGGCCAGGTCATCGCGGTCGTGGGTGACGCCGATGAGGCCGACGCCGGTGGCGCCGCTGCCAGCGCCGAGGAGCCGGCGGCCACAGCGGCCGCTGACGAGGACCAAGCCTCCGCCGGGACCCCCGAGCCGGCCGAGGACACCGGACAGGAGCAGCCCTCACGACCGGCGGCGACGGCCGACGACGCACAGCGGCCTGCCCCGCGAGCGCAACCGGAGCAGGCCGCCGCTCCCAGCGGCTCGCCGGCGCTCACCTCACCGTTGACCCGCAAGCTGCTTCGCGAGGCCGGGCTGTCACCCGATCAGGTCGAGGGCACGGGCCCGGGCGGACGCATCACCCGCGCCGACGCCGAACGTGCCATCGAGCGCGGCGGCGAGGCCACGGGCACCCAGCCGGAGCAGGCCGCCGAGGGCGCCGCCGCGCCCGCAGCCGGTGAGCAGCCGTCCTCGGCCCCGACCGCCGCGGCCCCGACGCCTCCCCCGACCGTGATCCAGGCGCCGGCGGAGCGCGAGCGTCCACCGGCGTCGCCGACCCAGGTCGACTTCGGGGGGCAGGCCTCGGTCACCCAGGACCTATCACGGGTGCGCAAGGCGATCGCCCGCTCGATGATGGACTCGCTGTCCACCACCGCGCAGCTGACGGCCGCTGTCGAGGTCGACCTCACCGCCGTGATGAACCTGCGGGCCGCCAAGAAGGACGCGTTCAAGGCCCAGGAGGGCGCCAGCCTCTCCCCGCTGCCGATCATCTCCCGGGCGGTGTGCATGGTGATGCCGCGCCACCCGGTCATGAACTCCCAGATCGACGAGGAGGCGGGCACCGCTACCTTCCACCGCAACATCAACCTCGGCATCGCGGTGGACACCGACCGCGGCCTACTGGTCCCCAACATCAAGGACGCCCAGGACCTCACCGTCCCGGGCCTGGCCCGCAGGATCGCCGACCTTGCCGGTCGCACCCGGTCACGGAAGATCCAGCCCGACGAGATCTCGGGCGGCACCTTCACCATCACCAACACCGGCTCGGTCGGCACGCTGTTCGACACGCCCATCCTCAACCCGCCGGAAGTGGGGATCCTGGCCACCTGCGCGGTCGAGAAGCGCCCGGTGGTGATCTCCGACGCACACGGCGACTCGATCGCGATCCGGTGGATGAGCTACTTCTGCCTCACCTACGACCACCGGATGGTCGACGGCGCGGATGCGGCGCGCTTCCTCCAGGACCTCAAGTTCGTGCTCGAGACCCACGACTTCGCGACGGAGCTCGGCGTCTGAGCGACCAGCAGCGCGAGACCGCCGCCCCGCCACAGCTGCGGGCGGACGCCGCTGCCCCCGTGGAGGTCATGCGCGCCGGGCGGCTCGACTACCTGCGGGCCTGGGAGCTGCAGCGCCGGATCGTCGGGGCCCGTCAGCTCGACAGCGGGCGCGACGTGCTGCTGCTGCTCGAGCATCCACCTGTCTACACGCTCGGCAAGCGCACCGACCGCGCCAACCTGCTCGCCGACGAGGCGTGGCTGCACGCGCGTGGCATCGAGGTCGTCGAGGTGGATCGTGGCGGGGACATCACCTACCACGGACCGGGGCAGCTGGTGGGCTATCCGATCGTGCGGCTGGCCTCGACCCGCGGCGTCACCGGCTACGTCCGCGCGCTCGAGCAGGTCCTGATCGTCGCGCTCGCACAGCTCGGCGTGGAGAGCCGGCGAGAGGCGGGATTGACCGGCGTATGGGT
>JBKGZF010000028.1:0-12667 GCA_046545715.1 Nitriliruptoraceae bacterium
ACGATGATGGCGGTGCGCAGCGCGGAGACGGTGGTGGTGGTCGCGCGCTCCACCGCGGGGCTCGCGCCGGCGCCGGAGGCCGATGCCACCTCCTCGGTCGGCTCGGTGCGCCGCCTGCGCCGGGTGTTCGCACTCCTGCCGCTACACCGGCTGATCGGCGCGGTCGAGCTGTCGCTGCTGCTGATCGTGGCGGCCGTCGTCGACGCGGTGCGCGGTGACGTGCTGGCCACGCAGGTGCTGCTGGCGGCGGTCGGCGCGGTCGCGTTGCTGGTCGCGGTGGGCCATCCGATCACGATCCTCACCTCGCGGCGGCTGCGATGAGGCGCCCGGGCCGCGGTGGGCGCGCACGTGTCGGGGTGGTGGTGCTGACCACCGGTGAGCGCCCGCGCGAGCTGGCCGCCGCGGTCAGCTCGGTCCGCCGCCAGCGCGACGTCGAGGTGGAGCTGGTCGTGGTCGTCAACAGCGACGACCCGCAGGCGGCCGACGCGGTGCGGGACGCCGCCGGACCTGCCCGGCGCGGCCCGCTGGGCGCTGCCGGCGCGATCGCGGACACCGCCGTGCTGGTCCCCGGCAGCAACCTCGGCATCCCAGCCGGGCGCAACCTCGGCGTCGATGCTCTGCAGGACAGCGAGGTGGTGCTGTTCCTCGACGATGACGGCGAGCTCGTGGGCGACGAGGTGCTCGCGCGGGCCGCCGGGGCGTTCGCGGCCGATCCCACGCTCGGCGCGGTCAGCCTACGCAACGTCGACCCCGACACCGGCGAGACCCAGCGCCGCCACGTGCCGCGGCTGCGGGTCGGCGATCCCACGCGCAGCTCGTGGGTGACCACCTTCCTCGGCGGCGCCAGCCTGGTGCGGGTCGATGCCTTCCGGGCGGTCGGTGGGCTGCCGAGCCACTTCTTCTACGCCCACGAGGAGACGAGCCTGGCCTGGCGGCTGCTGGACCACGGCTACCGCATCCGCTACGCGGCGACGCTGGCGATGGCGCACCCGGCTGTCGCCCCGGCCCGGCACGCGACCTACCACCACCTCACCGGCCGCAACCGGGTGCTGCTCGCTCGCCAGCACCTGCCGGCGCCGCTGGCGGTGGCCTACGTGCTGCTGTGGCTGGTGCTGGGGCTCGTGCGATCACGCGGCGGGCGGCGGGCGCTGCTCGGCGGGTTCGTCGCGGGGCTGCGCGAGCGCGACGTCGTGCGCGAGCCGATCCGCTGGCGCACGGTGTGGCGCATGACCCGCTACGGGCGGCCGCCGCTGCTGTGAGGCCGGTGGTAGCTGCTGCCTCCGTGGCGAGCGTGCCGCCACGCTGGCCGCGCATGGCCTCCGACGGGCTGTCGGTCGGTTCACAAGCCTGTGATCGCCATGGCGCACGTACCTGCCATGCCTGGTATGCCGCTGTACGACCCGACGCTCGGGCCGACGATCCGGTGGCTGCATCGGCATGAGCCGGACCGCGGGAGGAGGCGTACATCGTCTTCCGGTGGGTCCTGCAGCGGTTCGACGCCGAGGGCATCGGCGTGTACCGCGCCTACGTCGAGGAGTACGCCGCTAGCCTGGAGATGGCGGGCGCCTCGGTCAGCATCATGCGGCTCAGCGACCGTCTGCGACATCACCTCGATGCCCCCGCCCGGTCCCCCTATTTCGAGCAGCCAAGGTCATCCGGATCCTGGCGCCGTCCTCTACCTCCGCTTCCTGGAAGCCTGGCGTGACGTGACAGGAGCAGACACATGAGCAGGATCGGGTTCCTCGGCCTCGGCATCATGGGGCGCGGCATGGTCGCCAACCTGCTGCAGGCAGGACACGAGGTCAGCGTGTGGAATCGCACGCCGGGCCGGGCCGACGAGTTGACCGCGAGAGGCGCGAAGGAGGCCCCCACACCACAGGATGCGGTTGCAGGGGCAGACTTCGTCATGTACTGCCTCGCTGACGACGAGGCCGTTGGGCAGCTCGTCCATGGTGACGACGGCCTTGCCGTGAGCGTTCCCGACGACGCCCTCGTCGTTGACCTCTCGACCGTCGATCCCGAGACGACCGCCGCTTCGTACGAGGCGTACGCCGCGCGTGGGGTGCGGTTCCTCGATGCGCCGGTCTTCGGGTCGAAGGGCGAGGCAGCCGCGGGCGGACTGTGGATCGTCGTCGGTGGGGAGGAGGAGGATCTGCGACGCGCTTCGCCCGTCCTCGAACCGCTCGCGGCGAGCATCCACCACATGGGGCCCGTCGGTGCGGGTACGACGATGAAGCTCGTCGGCAACCTGATCGTTGCGGCACAGCTGGAAGCTCTCGGTGAGTCGCTGACCCTGGCCAAGCGAGCCGGCCTCGATCTCGAGCGTGTACTCGATGTGCTCCGTGTCACCGACTTCCGGAGTCCGATCTTCGAGGGGGTCGGCCCAGCCGTACTTCGTGATGACTACACCACGAACTTCTCCCTACGTCTGATGCAGAAGGATGCGCATCTCATCGGTGCGCTCACGGAGCGGTTGGATCTCGATCTCCCTGGGTTGGATGCCGTCACTCGTACGATCGAGCGGGCCGTGGATGCGGGTCACGGCGACGAGAACGCGTCGGCCCTCATCAAGGTCCTCGCCGCTGATGCAGGACTCTCGCTCGCCAGCTCGGACGACGACGTGGGTGCGTGATAGCGCCTTCTAGGGTGGACCCCGCCTCGCGGCGAGGACGTGGACGCGCCGCCACTGAGCCGATGGAGGCGTTCACCCTGCGAAGGCGACCCGGACGGTCGGACGCGTCGTTGCCGCCACGTCGGCTGCCCACGCATCTCGGCCTGCCTGCCGGCGTGAGGTGTCTGGGCAGCCGCCGTCGGTCCAGCTACGGCCGCCCGCCGCTGCGGTGAGGTCGGTGCGAGCGGTGAGACCGGCCTGGTGAACGGAGCGACGATGGAACGGCAGTTGGGCGACGGGCTGGTGCTGCGCACGGCCCGCGAGGACGACATCGCCGGCGCCGCGCAGCTGCTGGCCGAGCGGGGCGAGCCCGCCGATGCGACGGACCTCGAGCTGGTGGTCGCCACCGACGGGTGCGAGGGCACCGCGGTGGTGGTCGACGGTCAGCGGGTGGTCTCCACGCTGACCGTGCTCGACGAGGTGGTCCACCTCGGCGGTGTGGACGTGCCCGCCGCCCAGGTCGAGCTGGTGGCCACCGCCCGCGACCACGAGGGCCGCGGCCTGGTCCGCGCGCAGATGGACTGGGCCCACCAGCGCTCGCGCGAGCGCGGCCACCTGCTGCAGGTGATGATCGGCATCCCCTACTTCTACCGCCGCTTCGGCTACGAGTACGTCGCCCCGATCCCACCCTGGCAGCGGCTGGAGGGCCGGGCCGAGCCCGCCGGCGACGTCGAGGTGCGTGCGGCCACGCTGGCCGACATCCCGGCGATGGACGCGCTGCAGCGTGTGGCGCAGGCCGAGGCGGACGTGGCCATGGGCCACTCGCCGTCGTGCTGGCGGTGGCTGGTCGAGCGCGACGCGAGCGAGCAGTGGTTGGCCGAGCGGGCCGGTGAGCCGGTGGGCGTGGCCCGGACGCTGGCGCCGGGGGAGGGGGCAGCGCTGGCCGAGCTCGCAGCGCTCGATGACGACGCGGCGCGCACGCTCATCGCCCACGCCCAGGCCCAGGTCTCCGAGCCGCTCGAGGTGCAGGCGCGGCCGTCGACGTCCGCTGCTGTCACCTCGCTGCTGGCCACACCCAACGAGCCACCCGAGTGGTACTACGGGCGGGTCGAGCGGTTGGCCCCGTTGCTCGAGGTGCTCGCGCCGGTGCTGGTGCAGCGCCTGGAGGCCGCCGGGCTCGCTGACCGTGAGCACGAGGTGCTGCTGTCGTTGTGGAGCAGCCACCTGCGCTTCTCGATCGGGCCGGGCGGGTTCGAGCTGCTGGCCGAAGGCGGGGTGGAGCAGGCGCCGGTGAGCAAGGGCGGCAGCGGGGTGCCGCCGGACGCGGTCGCCGCGCTGCTGCTGGGCCCTTACGGCGCACTGGGGCTCGAGCGGCGGCTGCCCGACTGTCTGCTGGGCCGCCAGCGCGAGCTGATGGCCGCGCTGTTCCCGCCGGTCACCGCCGAACTGCTGACCTTCTACCTGCCCTAGCTGGCGCGCTTGCTGCACTCGTGCTCGGGGCGGTGAAGTGACGTCATGGTGCTTGCGATGGTCCTGTCCTGCTACCTCGTCGGCAGGCTGGCCGCGATGACTCCGTCGCTGTCGGACACGTGGGCGTCGGTCAGGGTGAACTCGGGGCTGACCCGTCAGACACGTGTGGCCTGGCGTCACCCACTACCAAGGGGAATACCCGTTCACGTCTGAGATGTGCGAAGTGCGATGCATTCGTGACACGGCTTTTGCTAGCTTTCATATGGGAGCCACCGGCTGATTGCTGGTGGCAGACACTTGGGTATAGCAATGGGGTAGGGGAGCCAGCATGACCATGGCCTGTCCGCAACCACTCGTCCGAGCATGCGCTGGCGCCGCAGCGCTTATGACACTGGTGGCGCTGTTCGTCGTGCTTCCAAACGGGATCGCGAACGCCGCCACGTTGACCATTCAGGTGACGACTACCGAGGACGTCGAGCGTGGTGGAACGGTGGACTCGGGAGGGGACGCAGCTTGCGAAACCGACGGGACCGAACCTGCGGGTGACGACGAATGCACCTTGAGAGCTGCCGTCCAGACCGCCAACGACGAGGCGGGCGAGGGTGACCACGTCGTGATCGAGTTGAGTTCGGACACCTACGTGCTTGACCTTGGCGGCGCCGACGAGGACGACGCAGCGACCGGCGATCTGGATCTGCGCACCGACGTGACGATCGCTGGTGCTGGGGCGGACGTGACGAGCATCGACGCCGATGACGCCGGTGGCGCGCTCGGAGACCGTGTCTTCGACGTACCGGTGGACGACGTCGAGATCGCAGTTGAAGATCTGTCCATCACCGGCGGCGACGCTGCCGAGCACGGCGGAGCGCTCCGTGTCACGGGCGACGGTGTATCCGTCGAGGTTGAGGGCGCCGAGTTCACCGACAACGAATCGAGCAGTAACGGTGGGGCCATCGCCGCCCCATCGAGCGGAAGCTCGGCGATCACCATCGACTCGACCGTGTTCGCAACGAATACGGCCAAGGGAGGTGGCGCGGTCGCCTACAACCAGGACCGCGGGCCAGTCATCATCCGCGACTCCACTTTCGAGGACAACGAAGCCACGGACTCGGACCGGCGCGGTGGGGCCGTGGCCTTCACCCCGACCGGTGGGAACCGGACCCTACTGGTGGAGAGCAGCAGCTTCGCAGGCAATGCCACCGCCGACGACGGTGGTGCACTCGCGATCAGCGGAACGTTCGGGGAGACGAACAAGGTCACGATCAGGAATAGCACCTTCAGTGACAATGAAGCCGACAACCACGGTGGCGGCATCGCGCTCAGCGCGATGTCGTACGACGAAACGGCGCCCGACCTTCTGCAACTCGACAGCGTCACACTAACCCAGAACGTCGCAGATGCTGACGCGGATAGTGGCGGCGACGGGGATGGGCTCCACCTCCGGCAGACTTCTTCAGGCAGTGGGGATAGATACGCAGAGGCGCACCTTCGAAACACGATCAATAGCAACGGGACCGGTGACGACTGCGCCACAGAGGGCGCGACGATGTCGCTCCACTCAGAGGGGCACAACATCGACGGTGATGACACCTGCGAACTCGACGCCACGGGTGACCAGCCCAACACCGATCCCAAGCTCGAGTCGTTGGCGGACAACGGCGGGCCGACGCCCACACACGCCCTGCCGGACGACAGCCCCGCCATCGACGCCGGCTCCACCGACCTCGACGTCGACCAGCGTGGCGAGCCGCGTCCGAGCGGCGGTGCCAGCGACATCGGTGCCTTCGAGTACCAGATGCCCACCTTCGAGGTGAACTCCGTGGCGGATGCCACCCTGGACGATCCCAACGGTGAGACCTGCGACACCGGCGACACCGTAGACGGCGACCCGGAATGCACGCTCCGCGCTGCCGTGCAGGCTGCAAACAACCGCGACGGGCTCGAACGGATCGAGCTTCCGGACCTGGACGCGGACTATGTGCTCGACATAGCCGGCTCCGATGAGAACGACGCTGAGACCGGTGACCTGGACCTCACCGATGCCGCGGTACAGATCGTCGGTACGGGCACGACACCGGGCGATGTGATCATTGACGCAGATACGCGCGACAGTGGCGGCGACCGGGTGTTCATTGACCGCGTGCTTGATGTCCACGCCGGAGAGTTGAGACTGGAGAACCTCACGATCGCTGGTGGGCGCCTAGACGAGTCCGGTGCCGACGGAGGCGCCGTGCGTGCCGCGAAGGACGTGCCGGTCCACGTCGAAGAGACCAGGTTCGAAGCCAATTCCGCGGACGAGGACGGCGGTGCCATCTACACAGAAGGGCCGCTCACCGTCGTGGCTAGCACCTTCACAGACAACGTCGGCCGTAATGGCGGCTACGGCGGTGCGATCTTCACGACCAGCGAGGCCACCATCACCGACAGTTGGTTCGACCGCAACCTTGCCGATGGTTCCGGTCTCGGTGGGGCGCTGTCACTGGGTGGGACGAGCCAGATCACCGGCAGCACGTTCAGCGACAACGTGGCTGACGGCTCTCTAGGTGGAGCCATCGACGCCTACGATGACCTCGAGCTGTCCAACAGCACCGTCAGCAGCAACGTTGGCGGGGCGCTCATGGTCAACGGAGTCGACCTCACCCTGGACAGCGTCACCCTTACGGGCAACACCCAGCACGGGGGTGATCCCGAAGGTGTCCAGACGACCACCTCCGCGACGGTTTCCATGCGCAACAGCATCCTCACCGATCCGTGCGAGACCGGTGGGACGTTCGCCTCGAACGGCTACAACCTCGGTGCCGACGATGACGTGGCTACCACCTGCGAGCTCGATCACGCCGACGACCTGAACCCGGGCGATCCAGGGCTCGCTTCCCTGGCGGGTGAGGGTGGACCGACGCCTGTGCACCGCCCCGACGCCGACGGCCCCGCCATCGACGCCGGCTCCACCGACCTGGACGTCGACCAGCGTGGCGAGCCGCGTCCCGATGGCTCCGCCGATGATGTCGGCGCGGTGGAGCTCCAGAGTTCCTCCGACGACACTGGTGGTTCCGGCGGTGGCAACCGTTCCCCACAGGCCGACGACCTGCTTGTCACGCTCAGTGGGCAGACCCGCATCGACGTGCTGGCCGAAGCCGAGGATCCCGACGGCGACAAGCTCAGGGTGGAGGCGGTCACCGATCCGGACCAAGGCACCACGACGGTCGAGGGCGATGAGGTCGTCTACGCACCTCAGGAAGACTTCATCGGTACGGACGAATTCGAGTACACGGTCCGCGATGGACGTGGGGGTGTGGCTACGGCGACGGTCACCGTGCGTGTTGTGGCGGAGTACCCGTCGACGTGTCCGACTGCCGCGCCCGATGCGTTCCCTGACGACGATGCCAGCGTGCACGCAGCCCTGATCGATTGTGCAGCAGCGGTTGATCTCGTCGAGGGCTTGGCCGATGGGAACTACTATCCATCGGACGCGATCACCCGCGGGCAGTGGGCGTCGCTGATCGCACGCCTGGTTGCCGAGGTCGGTGCACCTCCCGCCGACCCGTCGGACGCATTCATCGATGATGACGACTCCACACACGAGACGGCGATCGATCAGCTGGCAGCGGCAGATATCGTTGATGGCTACGACGATGACCGATTCGGGCCCGACCGTCTCATCTCCCGTGCGCAGGCCGCCAGCATGGTCGACGCTGCCTACGAGCATCTCGCCGGCACGGCGCTACCCGACGGCCCCGACCGGTTTGCCGACGACGATGGCTCCGTTCACGAAGGGGCTATCAACCGGCTTGCCGAAGCCAGCTTGATGATCGGTGCCCAAAACGACACGTTCGCTCCGCGTGACCCGATCACTCGCGGGCAGGCGGCCACGCTTATGGTGCGATTGCGGCACCCCTTCGCGACGGACTGAGCATCCCAAATGGGGCCTGCCCCCCGTAGTGGGTGACAACCGATCCTGGGTGCTTCGTTGAGGCGCGTACGGCCCCGGTGTTCGAGGTGCTAGCTCATCCGAGCGACCGAGGCCGTACGCGACCCAGGCCAGCAGCTGGTCGACCTGCTTCGGACTGGCCGTCACGCACAGCTCGGACGTGATCCGTTCGCCATCGTCCAACACGGCAGCGGATACCACTCAAGCCAGCCCGAGCACCCGTACGGCGGAAGACTCCGGGGTCAGCGGTGTTGCGCCGTGGCCAGCGGGTAGGAGCGGGTCGCTGGCTACGACCACAGTCCCCGCCGATCCACAAGGTCGTAAGCCAACCTCTCGAGTTCGGAGCCCATCTTCACGTCCTGGTCCTCTAGCGCCATGCTGTGACGTACCGGGTCGAGGACCGTACGGGCTTTGCGGTGAGCCTGGTCCATCACCGCGTCTTCCCGTGTCGTCATGACTACGCGGATATGGGCGCATCGCGTCTTCACGACTACGCAGATCGCGTATCAGCGCGTAGTCATGACGACGTGGTCGGCGTCGTTGCGGGGGCGGGCGCACCTCGCTGCCGGGTTGACCGCCGTGGTCACAGGGCGGTGACGCCGGGGGCTGACAGGCGCAGACGGCGGTAGACCCCGCGGGTGTCGAACACGCGCGGCACGGCCTCGGCCAGCGCCGCGTAGTCGAACGCGGCGTGGTCGGTGAGCACCACCGCCAGATCGTGGCCGGCCACCCCGTCGAGGTCGTCGAGCACGGGGAAGCCGTGGCGTGCCAGCCGCTCGGTGGGGACGTGGCTGTCGATGACGCTCACGCTCGCACCGCGAGCGGCGAGCGCGTAGAGGACGTCGATCGCCGGTGACTCGCGGTCGTCGTCGACATCGCGCTTATAGGCGGCGCCGACGCCCAGGATCCGGCTGCGGGCGAGCGCGAGGCCGTCGTGGTTGAGCAGATCGGCGATGCGCTGCACCACGTAGGCCGGCATGTGGACGTTGACGTCCTCGGCCAGGTCGATGAAGCGGGTTGGTACGCGCAGCTCGCGGGCGCGCCAGGCCAGGAACTGCGGGTCCAGCGGGATGCAGTGGCCGCCGACGCCGGGGCCGGGGTGGAATGGCTCGAAGCCGAACGGCTTGGATGCGGCCGCCTCGACCACCTCCCAGATGTCGATGTCGAAGACGTGGGCGACCTGGGCGAGCTCGTTGACCATCGCGATGTTCACGGCCCGGTAGGTGTTCTCCAACAGCTTGGCCAGCTCCGCGGTGCGGGCCGAGCTGACCTCGTGCACGGTGTCGACCAGCCGGCGGTAGGCCGCGGCGGCCACCAGCCCCGAGGACGGCGTCACCCCGCCGACCACCTTGGGGATCGCGGCAGTGCTCAGCGTGGAGCCGGGATTCACCCGCTCCGGGGAGAAGGCCACGAACACGTCGTGGTCCAGGGTGAGCCCCGCGGCGGCGACCGCAGGCAGCAGGTGGTCCTCGGTGGTGCCCGGGTAGGTGGTCGATTCAAGCGAGATCAGCTGTCCAGGCCGGGCGATGCGCGCCACGGTCGCCGCGGCCGCCTCGATGAAGCTCATGTCCGGCTGCCGGTTGCGTCCCAGTGGCGAGGGCACCGCGATAAGGATCGCATCGACCTCGGCGAGGGCGGTCTCGTCGTCGGTGAACCGTGCGCCGGCGTCGAGCGCGGTGCCCAGCTCCGCGTCGGTGACGTCCTCGACCGGGCTGCTGCCGCCGCTGAGCTGCTCGATCCGGCGGGCGTCCACGTCGAAGCCGATGACCTCGAGCCCGCGCTGCGCGGCGGTGACCGCCAGCGGCAGCCCCACGTAGCCGAGGCCGACGACCCCGACCGACCACCCCTCGTCGCTGAACCGCGCCGCACGTCGCCGTGCGGCATCGGTAGGGGGCTGAGCGGTCGAGGTGGTCATGGCTCCACACGGTGGTCGCGGCATCGCTGGACGGTAGTCGCCGCGGGCGTCCCGGCGGGTAGCCTCCGTTCGCTGCCTGCCAGGGCCCTGCGGGCCGAACCCAACCCACCGTGAGGTCGAGGAGTTCCGTGCCGCCGGACCACGATCCGCCGCCCGTCTCCGGGCTGCCCGCACCGGTGCCGCCGGCGCTGCCGGACGACGTGCTCAAGACCTACCCCCACCTGCGTCGGGTCGGGGCCAAGCTGCCGCTGCGCGAGTACCTGCGTGAGCTGTGGCGGCGGCGCGAGTTCGCGATCACCGTGCCGCTCGGCGAGCTGCGCGCCCAGAACCAGGACACCACGCTCGGTCAGCTGTGGAACCTGATCAACCCGCTGCTGCTGATCGCGATCTACTACTTCATCTTCGGGCTGGTGCTCGACGTAGAGGGCCGCCGCGGGGTCGACGACTACCTGCCGTTCCTGATCGTCGGGGTGATCACCTTCAACTACACGCGCAGCTCGATGCAGTCGGGCGCGCGCATGATCGTCAAGAACCGCCGCTTGGTGCAGTCGATCAACTTCCCCCGCGCGATCCTGCCGATCAGCTCGATCGTGGCCGAGACCATCTCCCACCTCTACGCCCTGCCGGTGATGATGGTCCTGCTGCTGCTGACCAACCTCGGCAGCAGCGAGGTGATCCCCACCTGGCGCTGGCTGCTGGTCATCCCCATCGTCGCGGTGCAGGCGCTGTTCAACCTCGGCCTGGCGATGGTGGTCGGCCGGCTCTCCTTCCACTTCCGCGACGTGCAGAACTTCATGCCCTACGCGCTGCGGCTGTGGTTCTACATGTCCGGGGTGCTGATCCCCATCACCGCCGACGTGATCGACAACGACACGATCCGCTTCATCCTGCAGCTCAACCCGGCGTGGAGCATCATCGAGATCATGCGCGACGCGCTGCTCTACCAGACCACCGCGGGCTGGAAGTGGGGCCTGGCGCTGGGCTGGACCGTGGTGCTGCTGATCGGCGGCTTCATCTACTTCCGTCGCGCGGAGAACGAGTACGGCCGTGTCTGAGCTCGCCATCGCCCCCGCGCGGGCCCCGGAGCAGCCGACGGTGATCGCCGATCGGCTGGACGTGACCTACCGCGTCTACGCCGACAGCCAGCCGAAGCTGCGCAAGCTGTTCGTCGGCGAGAAGCAGCAGCGCCAGTACCAGGAGGTCGAGGCCGTCCGGGGTGTGAGCTTCGTGACCGAGCCGGGCGAGGCGGTCGGCATCATCGGCCACAACGGCTCGGGCAAGTCCACCCTGCTGCGCGCGATCGCGGGGCTGGTGCCCTCCACCGGCGGGCAGGTCTATGCGAGCTCGATCCCGGTGCTGCTCGGGGTCGCCGCCGCGCTGGAGCCCGACATCTCCGGGCGGCGCAACATCTACCTCGGCGGCACGGCGCTGGGCATCCCCCGCGAGGAGCTCGACGAGCGCTTCGACGACATCGTCAGCTTCGCCGGGCTGGAGGAGTTCATCGACCTGCCGCTGCGCGCGTTCTCCACGGGGATGCGTTCCCGGCTGCAGTTCGCGATCGCCACCGCCCGCACGCCGGAGATCCTGATGGTCGACGAGGCGCTGTCCACCGGCGACGGCGAGTTCAAGGACCGCTCCGACGCGCGCATCCGCGAGATGATCGCCGAGGCCGGCACCGTCTTCCTGGTCAGCCACACCCTCAAGGCGGTCACCGACGTGTGCAACCGCGTGCTGTGGCTCGACCACGGCCAGCTGGTCGCCGACGGCCCACCCGAGCGGGTGGTCGCCGCCTACCAGGAGCACGTCGACCGGCTCCGGGCCGCCGACCGCAAGCGGCGCCGCAGGAAGGCCGCGGGCACCGGCGATGCTGAAGCGACCGAGCTCGGGGACTGAGGTGGTCTCCCGCGGCAGCGTGCCCACCGACGGCTCGACGCTGTCGCTGCCGCCGTTGCCCGACGCGCCCACGGTCAGCGTCATCATCCCGGCGCGCAACGGCGCGGCGACGCTGCCGGATGCGGTCGCCAGCGTGCTCGCCCAGTCGCCATCACCGGACGAGGTCGTGATCGCCGTCGCGCCGTCCACCGATGCGACCTATGCGGTCGCGACCACCTTGGTGCGCGACCATCCCGAGCGCGTGCGCATGGTCGACAACCCCTCCGGGCGCACCCCCGACGCGCTCAACGCCGCGATCGCCGCCGTACGCGGCCAGGTGCTCGCACGGGTGGACACCGGCGCCGTGCTGCCCCCCGGCTACCTGCGGCGCGCCGTCGAGGTGCTGCGTGAGACCGGCGCCGCCAACGTCGGCGGCCTGCAGGTGCCCCACGCCGACCGCGGGTTCGGTGCGGCGGTGGCCGCCGCGATGCGCTCGCCGGTCGGCAGCGGCGGCGCGGCCTACCGCTCCGGGGCACGCAGCGGACCGGTCGACACGGTCTACCTCGGGGTGTTCCGGCGCGAGGCATTGGAGGCCGTCGGTGGGTTCGATCCCGCCTTCGTGCGCAACCAGGACGCTGAGCTCAACCTGCGCCTGCGCGCCGCCGGCTACACCGTGTGGCTCGAGCCCGAGCTCCAGGTCACCTACCGGCCACGTGGCAGCGTGCGGGGGCTCGCCGCGCAGTACCTGCAGTACGGGCGCTACCGGCGACGCACGGCAGCGACCCATCCAAGGTCGCTCGCGCCACGGCAGCTCGCGCCGGTCGCGCTGGTGGTCGGGCTCGCCGGCGCGGTCGGCTGGTCGCTGCTGCGT
>JBKGZF010000029.1:0-12616 GCA_046545715.1 Nitriliruptoraceae bacterium
CACCGATGTTGCGCTGGGAGCCGGCCAGGTCGCCGTCGGAGAGCGACTCGTCGGCGCGGGCGAAGGCCTGCAACGCCTCGCGCAGCAGCTGCTCGGAGACCTCGACGCCGTCCTCGGTGTCGTCCTCGCCATCCTCGTCGTCGGTGTCGGTGTCGGACTCCTCGAGGTCGTCGTCCTCGAGCGGGTCGACATCCAGCGGGTCCTCGACCGCCTCGGCGTCGATCAGCGTGTCGGGGACCTCGGTGCCGATGATCTGGCTGAGCGCGCCGGCCAGCGTCCGGTCGAAGGCGGTGCGCTCACCCATCACCACCGCGACCCGGGCGAGCTCGGGGATCTGGGCCTGCGGGTTCTCCAGGAACAGCGGCTGGATGTAGAGGATCGAGTCGGCGACCGGCAGCACCTGCAGGTTGCCGAAGATCACATCGGAGCCCTCACGCGAGCGCAGCGTGATGTAGGCAGAGATGTCGTCGTCCTGCTGGATGCGCGCCTGCGCCTGGAAGGGACCGAGCACCTGCTGGTCGGTCGGGAACCGCACGGCGAACATCTCGTTCAGGTTCTCGCCGTCCGAGCGGCCGGCGAGCCAGGCGACCATGTTGGGCCGCTGACGTGCCAGGTAGGGCTGGATCAGCACGAACTCCTCCTGCTCCTGGCCGGGCAGGCGCATGAGCAGGTAGTAGGGCTCCAGCCGACGCTGGTTCGTCTCGGTCAGCTCGCTGGCGCTGTCGGCCTGGTTCGCCGCGAACGCCGGGTCACCGGGCACGTCCCACTCATCCGCGCGGTTGTAGAACTCCGCCGCCTCGGGGATGTGGTAGGCCTGGTAGAGGTTCGACTGCAGCCGGAAGAGGTCCTGGGGGTAGCGGAAGTTGTCGGCGATGCCGCCGGCCTCCTCGGCGGGCTCGATCAGGTCGGGGAAGACCTGCTCCCAGGCGTCGAGGACCGGGTCGTCCTCCTCGACCCGGTAGAGGGTCACATCGCCGTCGAAGGCGTCGACCACCACCTTGACCGAGTTGCGCACGTAGTTGACCGGCATCTCACCGCTGGCGGTGTCCAGCAGCGAGCGCTCGGAGTAGGGGTACATGTTCGAGGTGGTGTAGGCGTCGACGACCCACTTGATGCCGCCGTCATCCACCACCGGGTAGGGGGAGGCATCGAGCTCCAGGAACGGCGCGACCTCCTGGACCCGCTGGGTGATCTGGCGGTTGTAGAGGATCGCCGAGTCGTCGCGCAGGAGGTTGGTCAGCAGCAGGTTGTAGTCGTTGAAGCGCAGCGCGAACGCCGTGCGGCGCAGCAGGCTGTTGATCGCGACGCCGGCCTCGCCGTCGTACTCGGTGAGCACCTGGCCCTGCCCCTCGGCCTCCTCGTAGTCGAGCTCGCTCGCCTCGGTGCGCACCAGGTTGTAGATCGGATCGCCGAACTCGCCGAAGTACACGCCGGGCTGCTCGGTCGGCGCGACCTCGTCCTGTCCCTGCGGCGGGATGTTGGACGAGAGGAAGACGGGCTGGCCCTCGGCGTTGGCGGTGTTGACCTGCGAGGCGACGACCCCGTAGCCGTGGGTGAAGGTGATCTGGCGGTTCTGCCAGGTGTCGGAGGACTCGGGCAGCTCGGAGAGCTCACGGGTGGAGAGCATCACCTGGCGCAGCTCGTCATCGATCTGGTAGCGGTCGATCGCGACGTTGTTGAACTCGTAGTACGGCCTGAGCGATTGCAGCTCCTGGTAGGTGGTCTCGAGCACCTCCGGGTCCCACAGCCGTACGTTGAGCAGGGTCAGCTCGTTCTCGCTGACGTCGGGCTCGTCGAGGTCGTTCTCGATCGGCAGCGGCTCCACCTCGACCTCGGACAGGCCGTAGGCGTCTCGGGTCGCCTCCAGGTTGCGCGCGATGAACTGCTCCTCGCGCGCGAGCTCCTGGGGGTCGACCCGCAGCCGCTGGATCGCGGCCGGGTAAGCCGCCTGCAGGATCAGCGAGGCCACCACCAGCAGGGCGATGGCCGCGCCTGGCAGCAAGAAGCCCGACCGCCGGATCGACCACAGCACCAGGACGATCGCGATGACCGCGACGCCGATCAGCAGGTAGAGGGCGGGCAGCTCGGCGTTGACGTCGGTGTAGGACGCACCGGTGACCGTGCCGCGATCGGAGTAGTTGAGCTGGTAGCGATCCAGCCAGTAGCCCCACGCCCACACGGCCAGGATCGCGGCCAGCAGGATCGCCAGGTGGGCCTTGACCGAGCGCAGGATCTTCTCGCCCTCGGCCTCCGGGCGGATGCCGCCGAGCAGGTAGTGCGCTCCGGCGGTGAGCAGGGTGGTGAGCACCAGCGAGGTGGTCGCCCACGACTGCAGTAGCTGCAGGAACGGCAGCTGGAACAGGTAGAAGCCGATGTCGACGCCGAACTGCGGATCGGTGGCGCCGACCTCGCCACCGTTGAGGAACAGCAGCCACTGCTCCCAGGAGGCGCTCAGCGCGAACCCGGTCGTCAGCCCGAACACGGCCGCGATCGCCGCGATCAGCCAGGGCAGGTAGGGGTCGGCCATCTCGCGGTAGCGCTGGATCTGGGCCTGCTGCGGCGAGCTCGGCACGTAGAACGGCCGCAGCTTGCGAGCGATCAGCAGGTTGATCGCGATCAGCACCGCGAGCACCAGCCCGAACCCGATGCCGAGCAGCAGCCGGCTGGTCAGCACGGTGGTGAACACCTCGCGGACACCACGGGCGTCGAACCACCAGTAGTCGGTGACCAGCACCGCGATGCGGTTGGCGCTGAACACCACCAGGAGCAGGCCGAGCACGACCACGGTGCCGAGACGACGGCGGAGGAATGCCCCCACGACGATCCTTCGATCCGGCCCCAACGGGCCCTGAGCGGTTGACGGACTGCGGCCAGCACGGCCGTCGCGGACGGCCGCATGCCCGCCTCTCACGTACCCCAGAGGCTAGCTACGACAGCGGTCGCACGCCCACCCCGACACGGTCACCGCTCAGGGTGCTGCCAACAGCTCGGCATCCTCCGGCTCGCGGCCGTCGGCCAGGGCCTCCAGCGCCGAGATCGCGTCGTCGATCGTGTCGACGGGCACCACCAGCAGGTCCTCGCCCACCGGCGCCTGCCGGGCATCGCCGAGGTTGTCGCGAGGGACCAGGAACACCTCGGCGCGCGCGCCGTCGTCGCCGGTGGTGACCGCGGTCACCTTCTGACGCACCCCGCCGACCGCCCCGACCTCGCCCTCGTGGTCGAGCGTGCCCGTCCCGGCCACGACCCGGCCATCGATCAGATCGTCGGGCTCGAGCAGCTCGATGATCGACAGGGCGAACATCAGGCCGGCTGAGGGACCACCGATCGACCCCGCATCGATGTCGACGTCGACGGGCAGGTCCAGATCGGTGGTGAGGAACACGCCGATGTAGCCACGGTCGGGATCGTCCTCCGCGGCACCGAGGGTCACCTCGACCTCACGCTCGTCATCGTCGCGTCGCACATCGAGGGCCAGTCGATCGCCGGGGCTGCGCGAGCGCACCTGCTCGACGACGTCGGCGCTCTCCTCGACCGCTTCGCCGTCCACACCCACGATCACGTCGTCGACGGCGAGCTCATCGGTGACGGCGTCCTCGGCCACCCCCGCCACCAGTGCGCCCTGCGGGTCCAGCTCGTAGCCGACGCGCTCGAGCGCCGCGACGGTCGCGACGAGCTGGCTGTCGGCCATCGCGGCCGCGTTGAGCTCGGCGACCTCCGCCTCATCGGTGCCCTCGGGATAGACGGTCTCGCGCGGCACCACCTCGACCAGGTCCGAGGTCCGCCCATCCAGCCAGTCGCCGAGGGACAGCTCGTCCTTGACCGCCACGGTGGTCAGCTGCAGCTCGCCATCCGGGGGTGGGTAGCTGTCGGTGCCGTCGAAGGTCACCAGCTCGAGGATGTCCTCGGTCGGGCCGGGCGCCAGGGTGACGTCGCAGCTCGGTTGGAACGAGACGACGTCGCAGGGGATCTCGCCGCGGACGAACAGCACCGCACCGACCGCGACCGCCAGGATCGCACCGACCGTGAGCAGCCGTCCCACCGAGCACCTCCGATGCGCGCGACGTCCCGCCCGCGCAGCGGGGCAAGGCTATCCCGGGTCGGTACTGGGCTCGACCGCGCGAACGGTCAGTTGCGGTTGAAGCGCAGGCGCCGGTGATCTGGCTCGGGCTGCTCCTCGGACCTCGACGGCGGCGGGGCGACCACGGTCGCGCCCGACGGTGGCTCGCTGGGAGCGGGTGGTGGCTCGGGGGCGACCGCCTCTGCCGAGGTGGCAGCGAACGACCCGTCGGCTGGCTCCTCGACGGGCAGCGGCTCCTCGCCGGCCGCGGGATCGGGTGCGGCGGCGACCGGCTCGTCCACCTGTGCGGCGCCGGCGTCAGAGGCGGGCTCGTCCTCGAGGGCCACGACCCGGTAGTAGGTGCGGACCTCGAAGGGCACCTCCTTGAAGACCCGCACGTCCTCCGCGCCGTCGTTGCGCAGGCGCTCGACCAGCTCCAGCGCCGCCTCCAACGAGGGCACGTCGGTCAGCTGTGGTTGGCCGGACGCGTCCCGGTGGTGGACCGCGTGTCCCATGACGGCTCCGTTCGTGTGGCCTGATGTGTGGCCTCGACCGCGCGCGGGCGGACACGGCACGGCCCGCCCCTGGTGAGGTACCGCCTGGGGCCGGTATCGGCGCAACCTCGGCCTCGCTTGAGGCGTGTGCGCGGTCAGCGCGGCAGCTGTCCGTCGTCCGCCACCTCGTCCGCGGCCCATGCGCGCGCCGCACGGCGGCGGCGCACGGTGGCGACGAGCCGCCAGGTCGCCAGCGCCAGCACCGCCGCGCTCCCGGCGGCGAGGCGACGCAGGGTCGCCCACCGGGTCCTGACCCCGAGGACGCTGACGTAGCCGGCGTGCTCCGCGGCCATCGAGGCGACCGCGTCGCGGTTGGTGTAGTGCGGGCGCCACCCCGTGGCGATCAGCTTGCTGGAGCTGACGACCCAGGGGTGGACGAACAGGGCGAGCATGCCCGGCGGCTGCTCACCGATCCCCAGCGACCACAGCCGTGCCAGGGTGGAGTAGGCCACCTCCTCGGGCACCTCGACGACGCCGCGCCCGACGATGGCCGCCACCTCGTCGAAGGAGAGCCAGCCCTCCGCAGCGACGTTGTAGGCCCCGTGCAGCCGGTGGTCGAGCGCATGGACGATCGCGGAGACGGCGTCGTCGGGGTGGAGGAACTGCAGCGGTGGGCGATGGCCCTTGACCGCCGGCAGCCGTGGCGCCTCGAACGAGCGGGTGATGACGGTGTCGACGCCCGGGCCGAGCAGGACACCGAGCCTGAGCACGCTGATGGTGGGGCCCCGCTCGGCGGCGTCGGCCTCGAGGTGGGCGGCGAGGTGCTCCTCGACCTCGCGGGTGTGCTCGGCGTAGCTGAACCCGGGGATCCCACGCAGGGGGCTGTCCTCGGTCAGCGGCACGTCGTTGTCGGCCCGTGCGCCGTAGGCCAGTACCGAGGAGGTGTGGACCAGGTGGTCGACCCCGGCGCGCTGCGCCGCGTCGAGCACCGCCCGGGTGCCGTCGACGTTGATCGAGCGCATGTGGGCCTCGTCGTGCAGCGGGTCGTGCTGGAACGCCAGGTGCACGACCACGTCCACGCCCTCGAACGCTCCGGTCAGCTCCGGGTCGCGCACGTCGAGCCGTCGAGGGGTCAGCTTCGAGGCGGTGAGCCCCTCGGGCAGCTCCCAGTCGATGCCGATGATCCGCCCGACGTCGGCCCGCCCCTCGAGGGCCTCGACCAGTCGGCGACCCAGCAGCCCGCCTACGCCGGTGATCGCGATGGTTGTCACCCTGCGCTCCCCCTGCTCAGCGAGCATCCGAAGCTGCGGTCATGCCCCTACCGTAGCCCTCACAGCGCCGACGACAGGCTGCGACGTGAGCGACGTGCCCGACCGCCCCGGGGGCAACGGCGACGAGGAGGACCCCTTCGCCGACCTCCCGCCCGAGCTGCGGGCCATGCTCGAGCAGCTAGGAGGCCCTGAGGCCCTGCAGCAGGCCCAGGAGCAGCTCGCGCAGCTGTTCGGTCAGGGCGGGTTCGTGCCGGGCTTCGGTCCGGCCTCCGGCCCCACCGCCGGCCAGCCGAGCGGCCCCGTGGACTGGGACCTGGCGACCCGCGTTGCGCTCCAGGTCGCCGCGGAGGGCGACCGCGAGCCCACCGAGGAGGAGCGCCGCCGCGCCGAGGAGGCCTTCGGGCTCGCCGAGCACTGGCTGGACGCCACCCCGCTGCCCGCCGCACCGGACGCCGGCCAGCTGGTGGTCAGCTCACGCCAGGGCTGGGTCAACGCAGCGGTGACCGCGCTCGCACCGCTGGTCGAGCCGGTCGCACGGGCCTCGACGGACGCGCTGGCCTCGCTCGCGCGCGAGCAGCTCCAGGGCCTCGACGAGCAGGAGGGGCTCGAGGCCCTCGGCGGGATGTTCGGCGAGCAGGGCCTGCCGCCCGGCTTCGACCAGATGCTGCGCCAGCTGCTCTCGCAGGATCCCGGCGAGCTGATCCGGCCGGCGGCCGCGGCGATGTCCGGGCTGCAGGCCGGGCAGGTGGTCGGCAAGCTCGCCCGCCAGCTGTTCGGCCAGTACGACCTCGGGGTGCCGACCGCCCCGCGCGAGCAGGCCCACCACCTCGCCGTCAATATCACCGAGGACCTCGAGGGCTACGACCTCGACCCGACCGAGGTGGCGATCGTGCTGGCGCTGACCGAGGCCGCGCACCGCCGGCTCTACCACGCGGTGCCGTGGCTCGAGGCGCACGTGGCCTCGCTGGTCGCGCGCTTCGCCGCCGGCACGCAGGTCGACGCAGAGCAGCTCCAACAGCTCGCCGACGAGGTGATGACCGGGGTGGACCCCGAGGATCCCGAGTCGCTGCAGCGGGCGATGGAGCAGGCGGCGGACTTCCGGCTCACCCCCACCGAGGAGCAGCGCCGGGTGCTCGACCGCCTCCAGGGCGTGGTCAGCCTGGTCGGGGCGTGGGCCCGGCACGAGGTCGCGCGGGCCGTGGAGGACCGCCTGCCCTCGCTCGACCGCATCGAGGAGGTCCTACGCCGACGCCGGGCGGTCAAGGGCGACGGCGAGGCGCTGCTCGAGTCGCTGCTCGGCCTGGACATCAAGCCCGACGACGAGACGATCGGTGAGCGGTTCATCCTCGCCGTCGAGGACGCCCTGGGCGCCCAGGGCCTGCACCAGGCGCTGGCACACCCCGAGAACCTGCCGGACGGCGAGGAGCTCGCCGACCCCTCGCGGTGGCTCGCGCGCGTCGCCGAGGACGCAGCCGAGCTCCCCGACGATCTCCAGGCGCTGTTCGAGGGCCTCGGCGAGGCGCCGCACGAGGCCAGCGCGGACGAACGGCTCGCCGAGCACGACGACGACCCCGGCGACGAGGATCCGGGCCGCGGCGACGACCCGCAGCCGGGCGACGGCTGAGCCACGCCGCCCCGGTCAGTCCACGGTGGCGTCCGGCGGGTCGGGCGTGGCCGCGGCGACCTGCCCGTCCGCGTAGCCGTCGAGGTAGCCGCAGGCGCGCTCGGTGTGTGGGTAGCGCGCCACCAGCCGGTGGAAGGCCGGTGAGTGATCGGGCACCTGCAGATGGGCGAGCTCGTGCACCAGCACGTAGTCGAGGACGTAGTCGGGCATGGCGGCGAGACGGTCGCTGATGCGGATCCGTCCCTCGTTGACGGTGCACGAGCCGTAGCGTCGGGCCATACGGGCCGACCACGCCACCGAGGTGGCGCGCACCCCGTCGAGGTGCTCGTCGGCGAGCCGGTCGGCGCGGGCGATCAGCGCGGCGTCACCGCCGCGGCTGACGCGCTCGCGCCGGCGGTCGAGCTTGCTGACGAGCCGCTCGATCGTGCGCTCCTCCTCCTCGGCCGTCATCCCGGCCGGCAGCCGGATCACCAGGCGGCCGTCTGAGAACGAGGCCTGGCTGGTACGGCGGCGGCGGGGGCTGCGGTGCAGCTCAAGCGGCGGTCGGCCGGGCTCGCTGGGACGCAGCTCGGGTGACGCTGACGATCGTGTTGCCACGGGGTCTCCTGTCGTCCGGTGAGGCGCCCGTATCGCAGCGTGTGCGACCGACTGCGGATAGCACACGAACGGGCCGGATGCGTACTCACCACCCACACCGTGCGAGCCTCGCACGTGGGTGGGCGGACGCCTGGGATCCACCTCCTCCACAGGGTGTGGACCCGCTGTGGAGGACGTGCCCCGTGCGACCTGCGGTGATGCAGCGCATGATGCCGTGAGGGCGCAGGCGGCCCGGCTTCGGTCCACAGCCCGTCCACACCCCGTCCCGGCTGTATCAACAGCGGCTGTGGACGACGCGCTCGACACCCCCTGGCCCCGGACGTAGGTTGCCCTCGAGATCCCCAGCGACGGACCGACGTGACGCCCTACGGGGAAGGGGGCGCCACGGAGGCCGCCGCTGGGGATCGCGCATGTGGGCCGGGACCGCGACCGAGCCCACCCCGGCCCGGGTAGCCTCGCCTCCCCCTGCGACCTGCGAGGCAGCCGATGTCCGACGCGCCAGCCGCCGCGTTCTTCGATCTCGACCGGACGCTGATCAGCGGCTCGTCGACCTTCTACTTCGCCGTCGCCGCCTGGCGCAAGGGCATGCTGCCCACGCGCGACCTGCTCGCCGACGCGACGCGAGCGATGTCGTTCAAGCTCTTCGGCGCCACCGACGAGAGCTCCGAGGCGGTGCGTGACCGCATCCTCCAGGCGGTCGAGGGCCGACCGCAGCAGGACCTGATCGCCCTCAACGAGGAGATCGTCCCGCGCATCCTCGAACGCGTCCGGCCCGAGTCGCGCAGCCTGATCGACATGCACCACGAGGCCGGCCGCGACTGCTGGATCGTCTCCGCCTCCCCCGTCGAGATGGTCGAGCCGCTGGCCTCGGCGCTCGGCATGGAGGGCGCGGTGGCCACCACCTCGCAGGTCGTCGACGGGCACTACACCGGGCAGCTCGACGGCCCGTTCGTCTACGGCGAGGGCAAGGTCGAGGCGATTGAGAAGCTCGCCGCCGAGCGCGGCTACGACCTGCGGCTGTCGTTCGTCTACAGCGACTCGGCCTCCGACCTGCCGATGATGGAGCTGGTCGGCCACCCCGTCGCGGTCAACCCCGACCGCCCGCTGGAGACCGTCGCCCAGCAGCGCGGCTGGCCGATGGTGGAGTTCGCCCGCCGGACCAAGCAGGTGGTCAAGACCACCACCGCGATCAGCGGCGCGGGAGCGCTGGCCGCGGGGACCTACCTGCTCGGCCGCCGCCACGGCCGCATCAACACCATGGCCACCCGTGCGCGCACCCTGCTGCCGTGGCGCTGAGCACCGGCCACCCACCGACCTTCAGCCGCAGCACCCACCTGGTCGAGCTGATCGCCGAGGTGGAGCGGCTGGCCGCCCAGCTGGCGGCCACCGACCCCGCACGCCGGCGGCGGGTCGCCGACACACGGGCCGACGCGGTGATCCGGGCCACGCTCGCGCTCGACGGCGCCAGCAGCGAGCAGCTGCCCGGTCCGGATGAGGCCGCGGCCGCACTCGAGACCGCCGCGCCCGTCGCGGCCGACCCCGCCGACCGCCGCGGCACCTGGCTCGACGTCTTCCGGGTGCTCGAGGACCCCTCCGACCGCCAGGTGCGCGCGCTGGAGGTGCTGGGCGCCCGGGCGGCCGACGCCGCCGACGACCTGGTCGAGCCGCTGCTCAGCGATCCGCAGACGACGCTCGCCGAGCTGCACCGCCGGCTGACCCGGGGCCTGGTGGCTCAGGAGCGCGTCGGCGCCCCACGCGCGATCGAGCAGGCCGTCCACGACGGCGCCACCGGACGCATCCTCTACTTCACCCCGGAGCCCGAGCGGGTCGCCGGCGAGCTCGCGCTGGTGAGCGCCTGGCTGGACAGCGCCGCCAGCCGCGAGCACGGGCTGATCGTCGCCGGGGTGCTCCACCACGAGCTGCTGCGCATCCACCCCTACGACGCGGCCAACGGCCGGCTGGCACGCGCGGCCGCCCGCCTGGTGCTGCGCGCCCGCGGGCTGGACCCCGACCACCTCGCCGCCCCAGAGCCGGTGCTCGCCGAGGACCCGCTCGGCTACCACCAGGAGCTGGCGCGCAGCCTGCGCCGCCGCGACCTCACGATCTGGCTGGAGCGCTGGGGCGAGTCCGTCAGCGAGGGGTTGCGCCGCAGCGCCCGCGCCCTCGGCGGGTGGGACGTCGAGGTGGTGGCGCGTGCCCGCCGGTTCGTGGCGGACCGCAGCACCTTCACCGTGGCCGACTACCGCGCGGACGCGGCCGCGACCCCGACCCAGGCCCGCGAGGAGCTCGGTGCGCTGCTCGACGCCGGGCTGATCGCGCGGGTCCCCGGCAGCCGGGGCCTGCGCTTCACCGTCACCACCTGACCCCTACGGCCTGACGCGCGTCCCGCCGCGCCCCCGTGTGATCGCGTTGAGCCCGGCAGGCGTGGTTCACACGTCGGCTTGTGACCGGACGCCCCGCCCGCAGCCTGGATATAGCTGAAGCGGTTCGCAGCCGCCTCGCGTGACCTCCGCGACGACGACGTGATGGCAGCCGCGTGGCGCTGACACCCGCCTCCTGGCTGATGGACAGGTCCGTGCTCGCCCGCGTCGATGTGGCAGCCGTCGCTGATGCTGTCCTCCCTCGCGTGCAGGCCGGCCAGGTTGGCGTGGCACTGGTGACCGAACTCGAGGTCGGCTACTCGGCCCGCACCAGCCACGACTACGACGCAACACGCCAGGAACTGCTCGACCTGCTTGTCCCGGTCGCATTGCCCTTGCGCGCCGAGGAGCGAGCCCGTGAACTGCAACGCGACCTGGTGGCCCGGGGGCAGCATCCCGGGGTGAGCGTCCCCGATCTGGTGCTGGCCGCGGTCGCGGACATCGAGGAACTCACCATCCTGCACTACGCCGCCGACTTCGACCTGATCGCCGATGTCACAGGCCAGCCCACCGCGTGGGTCGTGCCGCGTGGAAGCATCGACTGACGGACAGCTGCCGCAGCCAGGTGCATCCGGGCGTTAGGCGGAGTTCGCCAGGCGGTCTCGCTTCTCGATCTGGGAGACCCGTGACGGTGTGACACCGAGTAGCTGCGCGACATCGCGGACCGTGAGCCCAGCGGCCCGGAGTTCAGCCACGGCAGCGGGTGTGCGGCGGCGCGCCCGGTCGCTCAACTCGGCCAGGGCACGACGCAGTTCGAGGGCCTCGAGCGTGTCGTCGGACACCGCGACGTGGCGCAGGTCAGGTGAGATGTCCAGGTCGAAAGCGTCGCCGTCGACGTCGAGCACAAGCGCGATGGCCTCGCGGATCGCGGCATCCGCCTGGTCAAGGCGGCGCGCCTGGGAAGCGACCTCGCGCCCCTCGACATCGTGCGCCACGAGCGCCCACCAGTCGCCGTCACGGGTGGCGGTGACGCGGTAGGTCTTCACGTCCACCACTCCTCTCCGAGCTTGGTCGCGGCTTGTCGCATGATCGATCGTGCGGTGCCTTCCGCGATCTCTCGGTGGTTCGGGATCGGGATGCGTAGACCGTCGAGCGAGAAGACCTCGTGACCGCCGGTGTTGCGCAACGACGCGAACTCCAAACCCGCGTCGTTGGCGGCGTCACGGAGCTGCCGGAGAAGGTCACGTCGCTTCATGAGGGTAAGTGTAGAAGCTAAACGTAGTCAAGTTCAGCCGATGCACTTACCTGTGCACAACCGTCGTGTTGGCCCGGCTCAGGCGTGACGACTTCTCAACGGGATCTCACGAGGCTCGCCAAGCCCGGTGCGCGCGTAGAAGTCGAGGACGGTCGCGACGAAGCGATCGGGTGCCTCGATCATCGGGGCGTGACCGACGTCGTCGAGCACGGCCAGCTCGAAGTCCGGCCGCCGGGCGAGGGTGGCCTCGATCACCGGCCAGCCCACCAGCCGGTCCTGGTCGCCCCACACCACCAGGGTGGGTGCTGCCACCGCGTCCAGGGCGCGCTTGAGCCGACCACCGTGCAGCAGGTTGGCCACCAATGACTGCCCGGCCGCGGCCATGCCGTCCAGGCGCCACGGCGTGCGCATCCCGTAGGCGGTGTTCTCCAGCCCGAGCCGGCGCATCGGCGGTCGCACCCGCGACGGGTCGGCGAACGCCAGCTGCTGGGTCTCGTCGAACAGCTCCTCGGCGGTGCTCTCGGCGTACCTGCGCCCGAGCACGCGGTGACCCAGCCGTGGCACGCTGAACGGCGCGAAGGTGCGCAGCGTGTCGCGATCGAGCTGGCCGAGCCGGACGCGGGGGCCGGGCAGGGCCGGGTCGACCAGCACCAGCCGCTCGACGGCCGCCTGCTCGGCGGCGGCCAGCAGCACGCTGAGCATCCCGCCCATGGAGTTGCCCTGGACGGTCACGCGTCCGAGGTCGAGGTGGCGCAGCAGCGCCCGCAGGAACGCCAGGTTGGCGCCGATGCGGCTGGCGCCCGGCCGCGGCGGCTCGGTGCGGCCGAAGCCGGGCAGGTCGGGCGCGACCACCGGACCGACCCGGGCGAGCTCGCCCATCACCTCCAGCCAGTTGCCGGCCGAGCCGCCGAGCCCGTGCACCAGCACGACGAGCGTGTCGGCCCCCTCCTTTTGGCTG